>JACVRP010000037.1 GCA_014534385.1 Cyanobacteria bacterium Co-bin13 | reverse complement strand
CCGCTATCTTGAACAACCGCTTCAACAATAGAAAATGACACATCAGGTGCCGGATTGGGCATCACGAGCATCTTGATGTACAGCACGATTCCCGCTGCGACATAAAGCCATTTCATAAATGCGCCCTCCCTAAATCTTGTGTTCCCAAATCAGTCTTAATAGCCTCCGATACATCGGCATAGGTCAGGCTGGTAGCAGGCGAAAAAAGTTCGCTTTGCAAAATGTCGTGGAGGTGTTTGACTCGAATAGCGATTTGATAGGGCTGCTTTTCAGCTACACCCACCCCAGAGCTGTGTTTATCGTGTTTGGGCCGCCCCATGCAGGTAGCGTGGACTTCCTTGGTCATCAGCGCCTGGTGCAAAGCCTGGGCGTCTGGGTAGGGAACGAGTTCAAGCCGCAGATGGCGTTTACCTAAAATGGCTCGCAGCTCGTCCTTAAACTCTTTGAAACAGACGTCTTCGGCTCCAGCAGTGCTGTCTTGATGTACCCCCAGGCGCATTACCAGCGATGAACGCACGGCCACCACATAGAGCGCGACCGAGAGCAGGGTGCCCACCAAAGCTTCGGTTAGGGCAACGTCTGCGGCTCCTAGCACTGCATAGACCAGAGCCGACACCGCACCCAAAATGCCTCGAATAACAAGGGCATGGTACGGATTTGTTTGAAAGACCAGCATGGATGCGGTCAGCGGCAGCAGGGCAATGATGACGTAAACGTAGTTCTCAGTCATGGCTGCCTCCGCTGCTAGAGCAGTAGGCCAACACATAGCCCAACATCGTGTTCCAAATCGCCAGCGAGAGAATGGCAAGAACCAGCAGTGGCCACTCCCGAGGAATCTTTAGCAGCAGGCCCAAAATAATTGCGATCGAGCCTAACGTGTCTGCCACCGAAAGGCTGTGCAGCTTAAACAGCACCGATCGATGACCCACTAGAGGCCAGGTGCCCCAGAACCAAAAGAAAAGGCCAATGCCAATACAGGTATAGCTCAGTAAATTAATCATAGGTTCCCTCATTGCCGATGTAGTTCATGCGTCTGAGAAGGTGGGCTAGCAACATTAATCCGGCATTGCCCACGCTTAGGATAATGACGCCGACCACCCCGATCATCCAGTCATCGCGCAGGACCGATATGACCAAAGTTAGGATGGATGTTTTGGTGGCAATACTGGCAAAGGCCAGCATTTTTTGCCAGATATCATCGTCCTGCCAGGCCTCATAAATGGGAATCAGCAGAGCCAACAGCAGGGCAATCAAAATCAGGTTCATGGCTGCCTCCGCTGACTTACTCGGTGTACTTCGTACCAGCCTGCTTCGTGGTATTTCAAAACGATTGTTTTAGGGGTAAAGGTAATTAAAAAGATGTCGAGAAAGATCAGCCCGGAGGTTCGTCGGGGCCGGACTCGCTCTAGGGTAATGTCTTCTTGATTGTGGGGCCGAAATATCATTTCAAAGGCCTCAAAGTAGGCCAGCGGAATTGCCATCAGGATTTGACCCAGTACCCGCAGCCAGTCTTTAAGCGTGCCCAAAGCCTGCTGCCGGTGGGGCAGCAGAAAGGCAATGCTGACGCCGATCAAGATGTTGACGACGCTCAGATTGGCTGTGAGCAAAAACCAGATGGCCAGCCGCAGCATCAGATTTAAATACTCAACCATGAGAACCCCATCCAAAACAGCAGAATTAACATTAAACTCATGACACCAATCAGATGATCAAATTGCTCAAGAAGGCGCGGCAACTTGAGGGTTGACCGGCGAAAAATCAGGAAGTATGCTAGCCAACCAACGCCCGTGATGGCCAGGGGCTTGACGATATTGGCAACGGTGTATGCCTCGTAGTACACGACGTTGGCCACAAATAGTCCGCTAATTAACAGCCCCACCGCCGGCCAAAAGCCTGGGTTAACGTTTGCCTTTGTCTCCCAGGACTGGGGCAGAAATATGAATTTGGCGAAGGAGATTGCCGTTCCCAGGGCTGCAATATTCATTGCGATCGCTTGCCAGGGTGCTAGGTTTTTCATGGTCAGCACCTTTGCCCCAAAGCCAGACAGCAAAGGGAAGCCCGAAATCGAGAAGCTGGCTATAACCAGGGCAACCCAGACAGCAGTGTTAATTGGCTGATGCTGCAGCTCCTTGAGGTTGCGGCTAGGGAGAACCCCAGCAATCAGAAACAGTGCCGATTTAACCAGACCGTGGGTGAGTGCGTAAAAACCCCCTACCTCAGGAGCCGCCAGAATAAAACCCAGCTGCGAGACCGTGTGAAATGCCAACATGCGCTTGGTGTCTTTTTCAAAGACGGCATAGAACACGCCCAGCAGCGCGGTGCCAACGCCAAAGAACCGGACGATGGGATCTACCTCTTCTATCGCCAGAGCACAGCGCACCATCGGCAGCACCCCCGCTTTGACCACAGCACCCGACAGCATGGCCGACACTGGCGTCTCCGATTCAGAGTGAGTCAGCGGCAGCCATAAGCCTGAGACAAACACCCCCCCCTTCACCAGAAGCCCTAAAAAGATCAGAGCCAGCGCCTCTGGAGGCGCTCCACGCAAACCACTAAAGCTAAAGGAATGATTGGCCTGATAGACCAGCGCTGCGCCAATTAGGTAAAACAGCATGGCGGTGTTGCTGATAAAGAGGTAGCGCAAGGCCACCCAAATGGCTCGATTGGTGCGCGGATAGGCAATTAAGAGAAATGCGGCAATGCTGAGGACTTCCAGAGCCACATACAGGCTGATGAAATCGGCACAGACGAAAGCGGCATTGACGCTGCCGTGCAGAATGATGACCTGAGCGTAGAAAAAGGGCGACTTGCCGCTGTGCCAGCAGTAGAGCAGCGCTGCCGCTGTGACCAAACCATTGGTCAAGATAAAGAAGCTGCCCAACGGATCGATCACTAGGGTAACGCCGAAGTGATCGAGCAACTGCAGGGTCAGCGGCGACGGTGCGGCAAAGAACTGCAGCGCGTAGGCTACTGAGGCCAGAGCCGTGCCCAGGGCCAGGTAGCGATCCAGCTTAGGAATCAGGTAGATCACAAACCCCACGAAAAAGGGGAGGGCAATCCAGGCAATCGTCAGAGTACTCATGGCGTGTTGCTTTCCTCGATCTCGCTGCTCCCCAGGGTTGGGTTATCGGTTGCCAGCTTCATAACGCCAACCAGCATCAGCGCCTGAATCGAAAAGCCAATCACAATGGCTGTCAAGATAACGGCCTGAGGCACCGGGTCCGCGTAAGCACCCTTGGGGGCATCGGAAAGAATCGGGGTAAACAGGCCATTGCGGGACGCCACCAGCACATAACAGGCAATCACGCCCGTGCTCATAACATCCATCGAGATGATTTTCATCATCAGGTTCTTCTTGAGAATGATGCCGAAAAATCCAAGCAGTACGGTTGCAAATACGCAGGCTTCTAGCATGGGGACACCTGTTGACTAAGGGCATACACGCAGGAGCGTAGGGAGAAGCCCATGCCGCTGTCTGTGCAGGGGCATGAACTTTGGAGAGGCTTGAGAGCTGCCGCAGCTTACTTAACCCGCTGGGTTTAAGAAAGGTGAGGAACCTCTCGCCCCTTTCAAGGGGAGTAGGCGGGGGTCTCTAGCAGATCAGCGAGCTGAGCAGAGCCTTTCAAAGAGCCTCTTGGCACGATAGGCAGATCTAGAGTTCGGCATAGACAATTTTTAATACAAAAATGGTCTGCATTAGAATATTATCTATGACATTAAGATATTTTGACACAGGTTGGCTGCCAAGCTGCGTCTGTAAACTTCGCGCTTAAGACTAGTAACCCATACCCATTGCCCCCGGATGTCTATTACTAATCGGATTCGCTTTAACAACCTGCGAGGAGATATTTTTGGCGGGGTCACAGCCGCCATTGTGTCTTTGCCCCTTGCCCTTGCCTTCGGTGTCGCCTCTGGTGCAGGCCCAATTGCCGGCCTATACGGTGCTGTTTGTGTCGGTTTTTTTGCAGCCCTGTTTGGCGGCACGCCTACCCTGATTTCCGAGCCGACCGGCCCGATGACGGTCGTTATGACCGCTATCATTGCAGGGTTAACGGCCAGCAATCCCGAAAACGGCCTGGCGATGGCCTTTACCGTCGTCATGCTGGCAGGCGTTTTCCAAATTCTATTTGGCCTCTTTAAGCTAGGGAAATACGTCACGCTGATGCCCTACAGCGTGATCTCCGGCTTTATGTCAGGAATTGGGGTGATTCTCATCATCCTGCAGATTGCGCCATTTTTAGGGCAGGCTGCGCCTAAGGGCGGCGTATTGGGCACGGTGACGGCTTTGCCTCAGCTTCTATCCAACATCAATCCGCCAGAGATGATTTTGGGGGTGCTGACGCTGGCCATTATCTTCCTCATGCCCAAGCAGGTTAAGCGGGTCGTGCCGCCGCAGCTAGTGGCGCTGATTGTGGTGACGGTCCTCTCCTTAGTTGTTTTTCAGGGTGTAGATATTCGGCGCATTGGCGAAATTCCGGTGGGCCTGCCGACGCTGCAAGTTCCGACCTTTACAGCAGGTCAGATGACCGTCATGTTTATAGACGCTGTCATGCTGGGGATGCTGGGCTGTATTGATACCCTGCTGACCGCTGTAATTGCCGATAGCCTCACCCGGACTGAGCACAAGTCTGATAAGGAACTGATTGGTCAGGGCATTGCCAACCTAGTTTCGGGGATTTGCGGTGGCTTGCCCGGTGCCGGGGCCACGATGGGTACTGTGGTCAACATTCAAACGGGAGCAACCTCTGCCCTCTCGGGATTAACTCGGGCTCTGATTTTGCTGGTGGTGGTGTTGGGCGCGGCTCGGCTAACCCAGCCGATTCCAATGGCGGTGCTGGCAGGCATTGCCCTCAAGGTGGGTATCGATATTCTCGATTGGAGCTTCTTAAAGCGCTCCCACAAGGTATCTGTCAGAGGCTCTCTGATTATGTACGGGGTGCTGCTGCTGACGGTCTTTGTGGATCTGATTGTGGCTGTGGGTGTGGGCGTGTTTATTGCCAACATCTTGACCATTGAGCGGCTGAGCAATCTGCAGTCTCAAGAGGTGAAGCTGATTGCTGACACGGACGATGATGTGCGCCTGAGCACCGAAGATAAGCTCCTGCTAGACCAGGGGAATGGCCGGGTGCTGCTGTTTTACCTGAGTGGCCCCATGATTTTCGGTCTCTCAAAAGCGATCGCACGGGAACACAACGCCATGAGAGATGCCGATGCGCTGGTCATGGATCTGACGGACGTGCCTATGCTGGGCGTGACCGCTTCGCTGGCTATCGAAAACGCTATTCGCGACGCCTACGACAAGGGCCTCAAGGTCTATATCGTGGGTGCTAGCCAGAAAATTCAGAAACGGCTGGAGAAGCTAGGCATTTTCGCCATCATTCCGCAAGCCCAGATCTTTAGCGATCGCACCGAGGCCCTACGGCAGGCGGTCGCCACGATTTCTGATTCAGCTGTCCTTGATCCAACTATCCCTGGCCCCAACGTGATTGTCTCCAATCCTGGCCTGAATGCCTCTATGTAATCATTCGGGCGGTCCAAGTCAGCTTGGGCTGCTGGTCTTACAGCTTTTGTAAAACAACCCTGACTCTAACATTAGCTATGTTTCTAATACCTGCGTTGGCCTCGATCGGCCAGTCTTCAACCATTGCCCCTCCCCTTTCCGCCTGGGTTTCCCAGTTCTCCAGCCCCCTGCTGGCCACGCTGGATCCTGAAAACGCTCCCGCTGTGCTCAGCGGAGTGCTCCTAAGCCTGGTCGTGATTTACCTGGCTAGCAAGATTGGGGGTGAGCTTTCCAAACGGCTAGACTTCCCGCCCGTTTTGGGTGAGCTGTTGGCTGGCGTGGTGGTCGGCGTTTCGGCCCTGCATCTGCTGATGTTTCCTGAGAGCGGTGCAGAGGCCGCTGACTCGGTGATGATGACCGTGGTCAACTTCATTAGCGGCCTCAGCCCAGAGGCGGCCACCCAGGTGTTCGAAGCTCAAGGCGAAGTTATCTCTGTCTTAGCCGAACTCGGGGTGATTATCCTGCTGTTTGAAATTGGTCTGGAATCTGACCTGCGGCAGCTCAAAGAGGTGGGCTATCAGGCAACCGTAGTCGCCTGTGTCGGGGTAGCGGTGCCCTTCATCGCCGGTACCGTCGGCCTGATGACCCTGTTCAACGTGGCGGCGATTCCCGCTATTTTTGCCGGGGCAGCGCTGACTGCCACCAGCATTGGCATCACCTCGAAGGTCTTGTCAGAACTGGGACAGCTGAAATCAAGGGAAGGCCAGATCATTGTTGGTGCTGCTGTCATTGACGACGTTCTGGGCATTATCGTGCTCGCAGTCGTCGCTAGCTTAGCCAAAACGGGCGAAATCGACGTCAGCAACGTCATCTATTTAATTGTCAGCGCTACGGTATTCCTGATTGGCGCAATCCTGTTGGGCAATTTCTTTAACCAAAGTTTTGTCTCCATTGTCGATAAACTCCAGACCCGTGGCAACATCGTGGTTCCGGCGTTTATCTTCGCCTTCTTTATGGCTTTTCTAGGCAATGCCATTCACCTGGAAGCGATTTTGGGCGCATTTGCAGCAGGGCTAGTGCTCGATGAAACCGATCGCCGCAAAGAGCTGGATGAACAGGTCAAGCCGATTGCCGATCTGCTGGTGCCGATTTTCTTTGTCACGGTGGGCGCACGGGCCGACCTCGGCGTGCTAAACCCTGCGGTACCCGAAAATCGGGCTGGACTGCTGATTGCCGCTTTTCTCATTGTGGTGGCGATTGTGGGTAAGGTCATCACGGGCTGGGCCGCCTTTGGTCAACCGGGCATCAATCGGCTGGCAATTGGCGTGGGCATGGTTCCTCGGGGCGAGGTGGGTCTGGTATTTGCGGGCATTGGCGCGGCCAGCGGAGTCCTCAGCAAACCCCTAGAGGCCGCCATCATCATCATGGTAATTCTGACCACGTTTGCGGCCCCACCCTTCCTGCGGTTGGCCTTTGGTGAGTCGGCAGACCCTCCCGAAGATGCAGAGCCCGTGGTAAGTGGGCCTGTTTTGGCAGGAGAGGCTCAAACGCTGCCGTAGGAAACACAGACGCTTATCAAAACGCTTTTCTGAAAACCCGCTTTCGCGGGTTTTTTTTTGGAGTGTTTTGGGCGCGGGAAAGTTGGAACAGTTTGGAACAGTGCAGGAGGGCAACTCTCCGCCTTCGGAAGGGGCAGGCTCATAGCAGCTCGAAAAAAGAGCGCTACGAGTAGGGCGTGGATGGGTGGATGGGTGGCGGCTATTTTTAGTATTAGTTCTAGCTAGGATAGTACTAAAAGTAAACTTTTTTGGCCTATGACTGATTCCCCTGCCTATTCTGCCAAGGCTGCGGCTCAAGAGCCTTTCCTGGGCACCATGCTTGAACTCGTGCGCGCCTATCAGGCTTTTTCAGCCTACTCTGAGGCAGGCGTCCGGCAATATGCTCTAACGCCCGCTCAGTTTGACGTAATTGCGACCTTGGGCAACACGCCTGGCATGAGCATGGGGGAGATTGGCGAGAAAACCTTAATTACCAAAGGAACGCTAACGGGAGTCGTCGATCGACTGGAAAAGAAGGGGTTTGTTCTCCGGGAGGTGCCTCCAGGCGATCGCCGCAGCGTGATTGTGCGGCTGACAGCGGCAGGCGAAGCCCTCTTTGAAGAAGTGTTTCCAGCCCAAATCCAGGATTTAAAGCAGCGCTTTGAGCAGCTAGAACCCTCTGAGCTAGAGCTGCTCAGGGTTTTGCTGAGCCGCCTGCGTCAGGTGTTTTAAGGGCTGGCGCGATTTTTCTGCCAGATCTTCCTTTGCACAGCTCTGCCTAGCGGTGCGCAAAGACTAGTCCTGCAGACTCCGCGCAATCTCCCAAAAGCTTTAGCTTTCGGCCCTAACGTCTCCAACCGGCCCTCCCGAGCTAAAATTGAGATATCCACATCTGTTATCAAATGCCCCAAATCCCTAACTCGCCCCTAGAAGCCTTGAATCAAAAGCGTCTCTTTGATGTCAGGCAGAATGCTGAAGCAATCGTCGAGGGCATGGCCGCTGCAAGGGCTAAGGCGACCGCTCTAGGATTAGAGTTCAGCGAGGACACCCTCTTTAGAATCGGCAAAGAATCGGTTGTGCTGCAGATGTATGAGGCCGAAGACTACCTCGATGACGAGGAAAGCGGCGACAGTCTCTAGCCCCGCACCTGCCCCTTATTAGCCAACTAGTGGCCCTGAGCGCTGCCGCTCCTTGTTTTGCCCAATAGAGCGGCAGCTTCATTCTCCTGCCAGCCTTGCTAGGAACGCCCCTGATTTTGCTGCCTAGGCAAGACCTAAGTCGTTGTGTTAGGACGGGGAGTAGAAACCTACCGTCCACCCATGATCGAATTAAAGCCAGCCGTTAATGCCTCCTGGTGGCAAACGGGAATTATCTATCAGATCTACCCGCGCTCCTTCATGGACAGCAACGGTGACGGCATTGGGGATCTGACAGGCATTCTGAAAAACCTGGATTACCTGCAGTGGCTTGGGGTAGACGCGATCTGGATCTCGCCCATCTATCCGTCGCCGATGGCAGACTTTGGCTACGACATCTCTGACCACACGGCAGTCAACTCAATTTTTGGCACCCTGGAGGACTTTGACCAGCTCCTAGACCAGGCCCACGCCCGCAACATCAAGGTTATTTTAGACTTCGTTCCCAACCATACCTCTGAAGAGCATCCCTGGTTTGTGCAGTCCCGCTCCTCAAGGGACAACCCTAAGCGCAGCTGGTATATCTGGGCCGATCCCGCTGCTGATGGCGGCCCGCCCAACAACTGGGTCAGCAACTTTGGCGGCCCCGCCTGGACCTTTGACCAGCAGACAGGCCAATACTACTACCACGCTTACTTGCCTGAGCAACCTGACGTCAACTGGCGCAATCCAGAAGTCGAGGCGGCCATGATGGGGGTGATGCGGTTTTGGCTGGAGCGAGGCGTCGATGGCTTTCGGGTCGATGCCCTGCGGCAGATTTTCAAAGACGACCAGCTGCGCGATAACCCCATTAACCCTGACTATGAACTGGAGCAAGGGCCTTACAAGAAGCTGCTGCCGCTCCACACAACCGATTTGCCCGAAGCCCTGGCGGCCGTAGAGCGAATGCGTCAGACGCTGGACGACTACTCGGAGCGCGTCTTGATTGGGGAGCTGTACCTACCGTTTGAGCGACTAGTCGCCTATTACGGGACGAACGGGGCCGGCTGCCATCTGCCCTTTAACTTCCACCTGATCTTTACCCACTGGGATGCGGCTGCGATCGCAACCCTGATCCAGCGCTACGAGGCCGCGCTGCCCGCCTACGGGTGGCCCAACTGGGTGCTGGGCAATCACGACAAAGCTCGCATTGCCAGCCGCATCGGCAAAGAGCAGGCCCGCATAGCCGCCATGCTGCTGTTGACCCTGCGAGGCACGCCCACCCTCTACTACGGCGATGAGATCGGCCTGCAGGATGTGCCCATCCCGCCCGACCAGGTGCAGGACCCTTACGAGCTCAACGTCCCTGGGTTGGGGCTGGGGCGAGACCCAGAGCGCACCCCTATGCAGTGGAGCGCAGAGAAAAATGCAGGCTTTACCACCGGGCAGCCCTGGCTACCGCTAGCCGCTGACTATCCCACTCAAAACGTAGCCGCGCAGCAGCAAGACCCCCACTCAATCCTCTCGCTCCACCGCAGGCTGATCGCCCTGCGTCGGCAGGAACCCGCCTTGCGGGAAGGAGCCTACCGCTGGGTGCAGAGCCAGGGCACGCTCCTAGCCTACGTGCGCCACGCCGCAGAACAGCAATTCCTAGTCATTCTCAACCTGGGAGACGAACCCGCCCAGTTTTGCCCCCCCGACCAGGCTCTACAGGGCCAGGTCATCGTCAGCAGCAATCCAGCCCACGAAGGGCAAACCGTATCAGAAGCAGTGACGGTCCAGGGCAACGAAGGACTGCTCATTCGGCTGAGCAGCTAAGCAGCAAGTCGAGCCACCGCCAGAGAGCTGGCGGCAATCGGGCAAAAGAACCTCTTCAGACTAAACTCTTGACCGGCGTATAAAATTATTGCCTGCCGCTTGAAGCAGTTGCCGGGGCCAGCCAGAATAGGGAAATGTCTCTTCGACTGCTAACTGCCGCTAACAGTCGGGAACTCTAAGCAGGTGCTTAACCCTAGTTATGCGTAGCCCTAGCAATGAAGATACGCCGCTTCAAACGTTTGCCAGCACTACCGCTGCAGTTTGTTCTCATAGTTCCCTTTGTGCTGCAAATTTTTGGGGCGGTCGGCCTGGTGGGATATTTATCCTACCGGAATGGGCAAAAAGCAGTCAACGACCTGGCTGAACAGGTCATGGATCGAACCGGCAGCACGGTCGGTCAACACCTTGATAGCTACCTATCCGCTCCCCACATCATTGCCCAAATCAACGCCGACGCCATCCACATGGGAGTCCTGGACGTACGCAACCGAGAGAACATCGGCAAGTACTTCTGGCATCAGATGCAGGCCTATGACGTCAGCTACATCGGGATTGGATTGACTACTGGCGAAGGGGTCGGGGCAGCCCGCTACGACGGCCGAACCATCACAATGGACGATTGGGGAGCCGCCGCTGGTAAAAACTGGTATAGCTACGCCCTAGATCAAGAGGGCAACCGCACCCAGATTCTAGAAGTGCTGGACTGGAATAATTTTGAACAGCCCTGGTACACTGAGCCGGTTAAAGCAGGCAAGCCGATTTGGTCTCCCATCTTTACCATTCATTACCCTGAGGAGGTCTACATTGCGACCTCGGCAGGTCGGCCCATCTACGATGCTCAAAACCGTCTGCTTGGGATGGTCAGCATCGACATTTCCCTCTTGAAGCTCAGCAACTTTTTGCAAAACCTAGACGTCAGCCGCTCTGGGCAGGTCTTCATTCTGGAGCGCGACGGCACGCTGATTGCTAGCTCTGGCGAGAAGGAGTCTTACCTTAGCAACGGGCAGCAAGTTGAGCGGCTAAAAGCAGCCGATAGCCCTGACCCCATTATTCGGGGAATTGCCCAGCAGATCGCCCAAAAAAATCTCCAAAATACAACCACAGTTCAGGAGCTTCACCTTAAGTTTCAGGGAGAGCCCTACCACGTCCATGTCACCCCCTGGCAGGACGAGTATGGCTTGGATTGGTTGGTGGTCATGGGGGTTCCTGAAAAGATATTCATGGCCCAAATCCACGAAAATACCCGGACCACGATTGTGCTCTGCCTGGGAGCCCTGGCGGTGGCATCGGCCATGGGGCTGCTAACCTCTCGCTGGATTGTTCATCCTGTTTTGCGGCTAAACCAGGCCAGCAAAGCGATGGCTGCGGGCAACCTCAATCAAACGGTGGCCGAGAGTAGTATTCAGGAAATCAATGCGCTAGCGGGCTCTTTTAATCACATGGCAGAGCAGCTGCGCGACTCTTTTGTGGTGCTAGAAAAGAGCAATGAAGCCCTGGAAGAACGCGTAGAAAAACGGACAGCCGAACTAAAAGACACCCTTATTGAGCTGCAGCGCACTCAGGCAAAAGTGATTCAGAGCGAGAAAATGTCTAGCCTGGGGCAGCTGGTTGCCGGAGTAGCTCACGAAATCAACAATCCGGTCAACTTTATCCACGGCAATCTGGCCCACGTCCAGCAGTACACCCAGGATCTGCTGGAGTTTGTGCAGCTCTACCAACAGCACTACCCCGATGCCGGACCCGAAATTGAGGCAGAAACGGAGGCCATTGATCTAGAGTTCATGCGGGAAGATCTGCCCAAAATGATCGCCTCTATGAAACTGGGGACCGACCGCATCCGTCAGATCGTTCTTTCGTTGCGCAACTTCTCGCGGATGGATGAGGCTGAGCTGAAGCCGGTGAACATTCATGAGGGCCTTGACAGCACGCTCTTGATTTTGCAGCATCGGCTCAAGGCCAAGCCCGACCAGCCGGCCATTACGGTGGTTAAAGACTATGACGATTTACCTCTAGTAGAGTGCTACGTTGGGCAGCTCAACCAGGTATTTATGAATGTTCTCACTAACGCCATTGATGCCGTAGAGGGAGCAGACTCCCATTCAAGCTGCCAGGCCCAGGCAGCTAAGCCCAGGCAGATCACAATACGCACTTCCAGAATTGATACAAGCTGGGTCCAGGTTGCGATCGCAGACACCGGTTCTGGCATTCCTACCCACGTTCTACAGCAAATATTCAATCCCTTCTTCACAACCAAGCCGGTGGGCAAAGGTACTGGCTTGGGTATGTCAATCAGCTATCAGATCGTTACAGAAAACCACGGGGGCAAGCTAGAGTGCTTCTCCACGCCGGGTGAGGGCACTGAGTTTATCATTCAAGTCCCCATCCAGCAAACCTAGGGAAGAAATGCGTAGAGACGTTTTAAGCCCAGCAGCTGCTTTCTTACCTTTAGCAGCGCTAGGGTGAGGGGCTATAGAATAGAACATAAATGCTTTGAGAATGCTTTGAGCTGGCTTAGACAAACGCCAGGGTGCATCAACCCCTAGATCATCGACAGGATCTGCTGTACGACATCTGGAGGGGACTGCGAAATGAACTTCTCAACCAGCTCTCCTATGCGAGTAGCTTCGTCGCCACAGGCAACCTGGCGCAACTCCAACAGCTTCTGAAAATTGGAAGTCGTGTATTTAGTATTATCTCCAAACAGCAGCGTAGCCTCCAGGAGCAGTTTCATCCGGTTGAGTTCCCTCGATATTTACCTGTAATTCTCTGGCATCTTACTTTTGTATGCATAGTGCCTTAGGACAGAACGAATTCAGTCACAAGGCAGATTGCGTTCCACCCACTATGACTAAGGCAGCCGGCCCCTGCACCCAAGTAGCCGACGGAAATACTCCGGTGCTGGGCGTCAAAAACTTTTTTTGAGGCTACCTGCATCCAATTACGCCTGTAGTGCGTACTGAGTATGTCTGCTGCCGATGACCCGGCGTTGCAGACTATCTGCCGAGCGAATTAGGCTCCCTAGTGATTGAGCCCAACTCACATCTGTCTCTAAACAATGAACAGGCAAACCCTTAAGCGTTGGCAACCCAAGTCGCGCCTGTAAACACTAACAGAACACAGTAGGTCCATGCCTATTGAGCTGCTGCCAGCCCACGCTGGCTTCTTCAAATCGCGGCTCAAGCCTATAGCAGCGACTCTAAAGCCTGCCAATGAAAAGGTTGTCAGTCAGTTTGGCGATCGGGTTTGAGAACTTGACCTTTTACTGGAAATTAAACTGAGGATTAACAATGGGAACTCTTATTGCGTTAACTGACAACAATACCCTGTTATCTTTTAACCCCAATAATCCTGGGCAGACAGTATCGACGACGGTTACTGGCCTAGATGGCACGCTGATCGGCATTGATGTACGTCCAGCCAATGGCTTAATTTACGGTCTCACAACAGCTAACAGCCTCTATGCCTTTGACCCCAACAATGTCAGAGCGGGTAATGTTGGGGCTACCTTTGTCAGTTCCCTGTCAACCCCCTTCCTGGGAGACTCGATCTCAGGGTTTGATTTCAATCCTGTCCCAGATCGCCTGCGGGTAGTTGGCAGCAACAACCAGAACTTCCGCATTAACGTAGACACTGGGGAAGTCATTGTCGATGGCACACTGGCTTTCGGTAGCAACGACGCCAATGCTGGCGTTGACCCTAATGTTACGGCAGCTGCCTACACCAACTCCTTTGCCGGTACTGCAACCACGCAGCTATTTAACATTGACTCTGCGCTCAACGGTCTGCTGCTGCAGAACCCGCCCAACAACGGCACTCTGGTTTCTATCGGCAGCTTAGGGTTTGACTTTGGTCTGCGAGGTGGGTTTGATATTCGATCTTCTTTTCCAGGCGATAACCGAGCCTTTGCTGCCACAAACGGCACCCTATACACCGTTGATCTAAGCAACGGCATTGCGACCAACTTAGGGGCCATTGGCACCGATCCGGGTCTAAATATTAAGGGACTAACCGTTACAGGAAAGGCGGCTCCAGCACCTGCCAACAACAGCTTCAATGGGCGCTTGGATGTAGACTTTATTACTGGCCTTAATCCAGCTCAGTATTTGGCCTCTTACGATGATTTGATCGCTGCTTTCGGCTTCGATCTAAATGCTGCAGCCCAGCATTTTGAGCAGTTTGGCAAGAATGAAGGCCGCTCTACCGATCTCTTTGATGAGGTTAGATATCTGGCCTCCTACGGTGACTTGATTCAAGCCTTTGGCTTTGATACTCAAACGGCTACTGAGCACTATGTTCGCTTTGGAGCTGGAGAAGGTCGCGCAACTGATCTGTTTAACCCGGCCTCTTACCTCAATGCTTACGCTGACCTGCAGGCTGCCTTTGGCACCGATCTATTTGCAGCAGCCCGGCACTATGTTGACTTTGGCTTTGCCGAGGGACGGCCTGTAGGCTAAGACAACCGCGCTCAGCTTCCAAACAGCCCCCGGTGATGCACCGGGGGCGATAACCAGTTGGGCTCTACCGCCCTATCTGGCTACGAAACTCCAGCCGCTGCTTTAGCCTGCTCAGCAAAAGCAGTTAGATTAGCAATCGTCATAAAGCCGAGGTACTTAGCCGCAATTTCTTCCGGCAGCAGTTCGACCATGACGCGATTTTCTAGCCACAGTTCGACCACCTGGAAGGGGCCGCGATCGCACAGCCGCACCAGCCAGCCTTCCCGCACGCCGATGGCTTTGATCGTCTCTAGGCTGATTGGCACAGACATGGCGACGTGGGTCGGGGTAAAGGGGGCAGTCGGCATAACGGCAACTTCAGCCTCGATTTCTCCGGCGACCCAGGCCGTGTTTGCGGGCAGCACTTCAATGGCCGTACCGTACTGGTCGCCATTCACGACGATGTAGGAATTGGGGTGAACCGGAAAATCGAAAAACTGGCCGCCCATTACCTCTGCCAAGATGCCAGCCACGCGAGCGGTGTTTTCAACAGCGATAGAAACATGATGAAGCATGGGGGAAAAGTCCTTTACGGGAGGGTTGTTTGTGTGATGTACCTAATATCGCCTTGGAGTCCCGACCATACCAGGCAGTAAACAACCATTCCCTTTGCAGCTTTCTGCCAATGGCAGAAACCGCTCAAAAAGCCTTGAGAGGATGTCTGAAAAGTCCTCTTTGGTACACTCGCTCGGCAAAGATCCCCCTAATCCCCCTTAAAAAGGGGGACTTTACACCCCCCTTTCCAAGGGGGGCAGGGG
>JACVRP010000328.1 GCA_014534385.1 Cyanobacteria bacterium Co-bin13 | reverse complement strand
GAACCCAGAGTACTTTGTATTTGGCCAGGTGGAGGCGACCTGCTGGTGGTACCGCCCCGAAGCCTTTGATCAGCTCGTCAAGAGTACGGGCGGTTGGCTTCCCGACGAGTGGCATTGGGCCATCGCCCAGCGCTACAGTCAGGCTTACTGCTGCGGTATCTTTGGCGGCAATGGGGTAGATTTTATTCGCCACTATGCTGATCTGGCGATTCAAATGGCGACCCATCCTCGCAATCAGGCGGCTTTTGCCCAAATGGACAACAAGTTGGGAGACTGTTTGCTCATTGAGCAATATTTTTTGGCTGCTTGCGTGGCATATCATCAACAAACTGCTGAGTCTGACTTTCAAAAGGTCAACATGCAATGCTTGTTTGACTCACCAGAAGCCGCCTTTGCCTCAGAGCAGCCGGCCCTCTTGGGCTATACCCATTTGATTGGTAACGCCAAGCACGATACTGCGATCGCACACCGCCTAGAGCAAAGAGTCGCCCGCGACTATCCGATCCAGTACGAACAGTGCCTGCGGTATCTAGCAGCCTAATCTTCGCCAGCCTCAATACTCTGCTAGGCACTGCCCCATCTGTTGCGCCAAAGTCTGCACATGGGGCTGCTTCAGCAATGACAAATGATTGCCGGGCACCTGATGCAGCTGGATGTTGCTGGCCAATGCGCTCCAGCCTAGAGTTGCATCCTGCCCGATGGCATCGGACTGTTCAGCCGCTTTGAACAGCGTGATCGGATTGGCATAGGGCTTGGGCACATAGCGATAGGCCGCCTGACTGTTGGCATAGACAATCGGCAGCATGGATTGGATGGCAGACTCATCTGCCAGGCGCAGGCGGGACTCTTCGGGAATTTGGCGTGCGATCGCAGTCCACTGCCAGCGAGACAGCCAGGGCAGTCGAAACCGTAGCCGATTGGCTGCCAGAGCGCTGTAGTCCACCAGAAATGGCAGCGTAGACCACAGGGCCGTTCCTAGAAGAAACCTGAGGTTTTGGTAGAACGAGGGCCTGCTGCCGGGAGCGGGCGTATCAAGAATGGCCAAAAGCCCGACCTGCTGCCCGGCTTGGGTGAGCTGCTGGGCCATCTCAAAGGCTACCAGCCCGCCAAAGGACCAGCCGCCCAAGAAATAAGGCCCTCGAGGCTGGACTGACTGAATTGCCTGGACGTAGTGGGTTGCGATCGCTTCAATGCGGGTCAGCGGCTTAGATTTGCCATCTAGCCCTAAAGGCTGTAGCCCATAAAAGCTGCGATTGCCCCAGTGTGGATGCTGCTCTGCGACCTGGTCTAAATGATGGGCCAGCTCCAGGTAGGGAAAGACCACCCCAAACATCGGATGCACGCAGAAAAAGGGCGGCTTGCTAGCCCCCGCGCTGGCCAAGGTTAGGGGCACCAAAGGCGAATGAGGGGGTGCAATGTCTGGCTCAGGAATTGCAGGACGATTGGGCAGCGCGGGCTCTTCAGCGGGCGGGGTGGGTCGTGCCTGAGAACTGCTGCTAGGGAAAGTTGATTGGGCGGGTTGCGGGGTGACTTGCGATCGCTTGCGACGGTAAGCAGCGCGATCCAGCCGGACCAAGGGGGGGATTTCGGGGGTTGAGGCGGCATTCCGCAAGGCGTCAAGCATGGGGGCTAGTTGGGCAATGGTGGGTGCCTCAAAGACGTTTTTTAAGGGCAGCTCTACTTCCAAGGCATCGCGCACGCGGGAGGTCATTTGGGTTGCCAGCAGAGAATGGCCCCCTAGCTCGAAAAAATTGTCGCCAGTATTGACGTGCTTGAGCCGCAGCAGCTCTTTCCAAATCTCGGCTAGGGTTGCCTCTGTTGGCGTGGAGGGTGCCGTTGTTATGCCCGATGGGCGAATGGCCGCTTCACTAAAAGCGGGGAGCGCGCGGCGGTCTAGCTTACCGCTGGTCGTGAGCGGCAGCGCTGCCAGTGGGATAAAAGCGGCAGGCACCATGTAGTCGGGTAAGGACCGCCCCAGGTACTGCCGCAGATCAGGAATGAGCTGACGGGCAAACTGCGCCTGTAGAGGGTCGTTGGTGTAGTGGTCCCAGGCTTGGTGAGACGGCTCAGGTCTGGGCCAATCCACCGGGACATCAACGCCGTGCCGCAGCAGCAGCACATCATAGTTGCCTGTGTGGGCAGGGCTTGACCAGGTAATTTCTACACGGTAAGGCAGCACCGTGTCCAAGTTCCACCAGTCCTGCGGATCGATTGCCCTGTTAGCGGCGCTCTGCAAATCCTCCCGCATCCGTCCAACCGTTTTGGGTGCGGTCTGATGGTGCAGCCAATCGGCAGTTTTGACAGCGGCACTCACCCGGCTGTTGGCTACGTTTCTAACTAGAAATACATCGGGCTCGACCTCGATCAGGTGCTTTTGGACGTCTTGCACCGAGAGGGGTTTAAGTGGCCAATCGTAGTGATTTTCTGTGTCTCCAGAAATCAGGGAGGTGCTGCTGCGCTGAGTTTCTTGAGAAACCAGATGCCCGCTGTCCGATCCCCCCAATTTGTCGGGTTGAAGCTTGTCCGACAACCCCCCCTTATCAAGGGGGGCAGGCAAGGTTGTTTCATGTTCGTCAGAGTTATTTTGTAAAGCCGTTTTGGCCCCCAAACCCCCTTTCTTGATGCCCGGAGGGCTATATGTGGAGGCTTCAGATCCCTCCAGCATTGGGGGGCGGGGGGGCCAAAAGCCCAAGCTACAAATATCCTTCTGCCCATTAAAACCACCCCCCTTATCAAGGGGGGCAGGGGGGATCTGAATCTCGCCCCTTAAAGAATCAGACCCCGCTGTATCTGTGGGGGGAGTTTCAGAGAGAGAGTTTGCATTAGACGGGCGAGGTTCTACATGCAGCCAAACGTTATAGCGAAACTGAGTCATCTCATTGTGGCTGCGACCGCGCGTGAGCCGAATCTGCACCCGCTGGATTTGAGGAAATCGATCCCGCAGAGCGTAAAAGAAGGCTGGATCGATTGCCAGTTCGGGCTCCTCAAATTGCGATCGCATCACCCGCTGCTTTAGCTCACTGCGCTCTGCCGCATCCTCTGCCTGACAAAACTGCATCCAGGCATGAAAAGCGCTTAGCAAGGGCAGGTTTCGCACGTCGCCCACAAACAGGGCACCTCCCGGCGCTACGGCTTGAACGGCTAGCGCTAACACCTCCAGCAAGTAATCCACGCTGGGAAAATACTGCACAATCGAATTCAGGATCACCACGTCAAACGAGGCTGCATCAATGCCGTTGAAATCGGTTGCCATGCGGTGCAGCAGCTGAACCTGCGGCAGCTCAAGCGCCTCCAGCCGTTGCTGAATACCGGCCAGGGCTACCGCCGAAAAGTCTGTCCCCACATACTGCTGACAGTGGGGCGCAATTTGAAACAGCAGCAGCCCAGTGCCACAGCCGATTTCTAGCACTCGCTTTGGCTTGAGGGCGAGGATTTGCTGGGTGCGATCGCACACCCACTCCCGCATTTGCTCTGGGGGAATGGGTGCTCCGGTGTAGCTGCTGTTCCAGCAGGTGGTGTTGAAGTCGGGCTCGTTGGGGGTGGAGAGGTGGATGGGTGAGGGGGAGCAGTGGGGAGTGGGGGGGGCTTGAGCTTTGGACCTTGAACTTTCCTTAGACCCTACGCCTTCTGCTTCCTGCTCTTTGGCTTCGTATGTTTGGTTGTAGAGGCTTTGCCAGTGGTCAATCTGCTGGTTTTGGAGCGATCGCAAAGCAGTTTGCTGAAAGTGCTGGCGGTCGAGGCTGAAGTAGGCTAGCAGCCGTAGGTCGCTGGAGGCCTCGCTGGAGGCAGTCACGGCGGCTTCTTGGAGGGCTGGATGGCGCTGCAGGGTTGCTTCGATCTCGCCTAGCTCTACTCGAAAGCCTCGAATTTTGATTTGGTTGTCGGCTCGGCCTAGGAACTCAATCGTGCCGTCGCTGCGGTAGCAGGTGCGATCGCCTGTTCTGTAGAGTTTTGAGTGGGGGTGGGGGGCTTCAGGCGGGGCTTGATCGCCCCTGCCCCCCTTGGAAAGGGGGGCAGTTCCTGACGGTGAGCTGTTTGCTTGAAATGGACTGTCGATAAAGCGCTCTGAGGTCAGCTCTGGGCGGTTGAGGTAGCCTCGGGCCAGTCCATCCCCACCGATGTATAGCTCACCCGGAATGCCGACGGGAACAGGATTGAGGTTGGCATCGAGGATATAAACCTGGGCGTTGGCAATGGGTCGCCCGATTGTCAGGGGGTTGTCGCCGGGACGGAGTTCGGTGGCGGTGGCCCAGATGGTAGCCTCTGTAGGGCCGTAGGCGTTGAAGAAGCGGCGGTTGGCGGCCCAGCGATCGACTACTGGGCTGGGGCAGGCTTCGCCGCCCGTCACCAGAACCCCTAGGGCGGGTAGTTCGGCAGCGGGTAGGACTGCCAAAACTGCTGGGGTGAGCAGGGCGTGGGTGATGGCGTTGTCTTCGAGAAACTGCACCAGGGCGGCTCCCGGCATTTGAGCTGGTTGGGGCGGAATATACAGGGTGCCGCCGGAACCCAGGGCGAGGGCAATCTCAAAAACGGAGGCATCAAAGCTCAGGGAGCTGAATTGCAGAACACGGGGGCGGCAGGGTTGGAAGAGGTGTCGCTGGGCTTTGACGGTGTTGCATAGACCGCGATGGGTGAGGAGAACACCTTTGGGGGTACCGGTGGAGCCGGAGGTGTAGATCACATAGGCGGGGTGTTGGGGTAGCAGGGGGCTGGTGCGATCAGTGTTGGTGGGGTCGGTGTCCGCGCAGCTGCTCACCATGTCGATCGTGTCGGG
>JACVRP010000264.1 GCA_014534385.1 Cyanobacteria bacterium Co-bin13 | reverse complement strand
CTCGCCCGAGACCGTGCAGATGCCCGCTGGGGAAAATCTGCAGCAGGTGTGGGATCGTGCGATCGCAGCCTGGAACCAAATCGTCGCTGCCCACAGCGGTTTTGAAACCCCCCAAACGGTCCTGGTGGTGGCCCACGACGCGATTAACAAGGCCATTCTCTGCCACGTCGCTGGCCTGGGGCCAAAAGCCTTCTGGAGCTTTAAGCAGGGCAACGGTGCGGTCAGCGTCATTGACTACCCGAACGGTATCGACAGTGCCCCGGTATTGAGCGCCGCCAACATCACAACGCACCTGTCGGGCAGCATTTTCGACAAGACGGCAGCAGGGGCCCTGTAGATGGCCAGCCAGCTGATTCAACAGGTACGGGTGATCGATCCGGTGACCCCCCTGGATCAGGTCGCCGATGTGCGCGTCGTTGATGGTCAAATAACGGCCATTGGCGCTAGCTTGACCCAGGATGGGGATGCCCTGATTGCGGGACAGGGCAAGGTACTGCTGCCCGGCCTGATCGATCTCTACAGCCATTCAGGAGAACCAGGCAACGAGTCTCGCGAAACGCTAGCGTCTCTGCTGCGGGCGGGCGGAGCTGGAGGTTTTACTCGGATAGGGCTGCTGCCGACAACCCAGCCCACCATTGATAGTCCGGCGCTGGTTGCCGACCTGCAGTACCGCCGGAATACCCTGGCCCGCAGCCAGACGGTGCCTCAGCTTGCCCTCTGGGGAGCGCTGACCCAAGCGGCTCAGGGGGACAGTCTGACCGAGCTGGCCGAATTGGCAGCGGCAGGTATTGTCGGCTTTACCGACAGTCGCCCCCTGCAAAATCCGCTGCTGCTGCGGCGAGTGCTGGAATATGCCCAGCCCTTGAAAAAGCCGCTGGCATTTTGGCCGTGCGATCGCACGCTGGTCGGCCAGGGCGTTGCCCGCGAGGGTGACTATTCCCTAATCTACGGGCTGCCCGGTGACCCCGCCCTGTCTGAGACGACGGCCCTGGCTACCCTGCTAGAATGCGTGGCGGCGATCGGCACACCCGTTCACGTCATGCGGCTATCGACGGCTAGGGGCGTGGAGCTGGTTAGCCAGGCTAAAGCAGCAGGCCTGCCCATTACCGTCAGCACGACCTGGATGCACCTACTGCACAGCACCGCCGATCTTAAGACCTACGACGTCAATCTGCGAGTTGCGCCCCCCCTGGGGAATCCTGAGGATCAGGCAGCCTTAATAGAGGCTGTGGCAGACGGACGAATTGATGCGATCGCAGTCGATCACCGCCCCTACACCTATGAGGAAAAAACCGTTGGCTTCCCCTCAGCGCCACCCGGGGTGATCGGCTTAGAGCTGGCACTGCCCCTGCTCTGGCAAACCTTTGTAGCTACCCAGCGCTGGCCAGCCACAACGCTAGTTCAGCGGCTTAGCAGTGGGCCTGCTGCCTGCTTAGGCCAACAGCCGCCCCGGCTACAGCCCCACCAGCCAGCCGAAATGATTTTGTTTGACCCTGAGGCCCGTTGGGAGGTCAGCAGCGCCACCCTGCACTCCCACGCCAGCAATACGCCCTGGCTAGGCCAAACCCTGCAGGGTCAGGTGCTGCAGCTGTGGTCAGGATAGGGGACAGGTTAGGAGAGGCTAGTCTAGCCCACCCAGCCGATCTGGCGGCCAAAAGCGCACCACTGCCCGACCAATGATATTTTCATAGGGCACGTAGCCCCAGGCGTGGCTGTCATAGCTGCTGTTGCGGTTGTCGCCCAGAACCAGGTAAGACGCTTCGGGCACCGTTTCCGGCCCCCATTCATAGTTGGGTGGAGCCTTGATGTAGTCTTCTTCCAGGGCAGTGCCGTTGACAAAGACCTCGCCCCCACGCACCTCAACCGTGTCACCGGGCAGGCCAATCACTCGCTTAATGAAGGCATCGCGCCGCTGCCCAGGGGGAAACAGGCTCTCAGGCGGCCAAAAAACAACAATATCGCCTCGTTCTGGCTGATTGAAGTGGTAGCTGATTTTTTCGACCACCAGCCGATCGTTGACCTGCAGTGTAGGCTCCATTGAGCCAGAGGGGATGTAGCGAGCCTCGGCAACAAAGTGACGAATGCCTAGCGCTAGCACAATGCTGAGGCCAATCGTTTGCAGTCCTTCAATCCAGGGGTTAGGCTGTGAGCGAGCTGGCGGCGTAGGGGGGTAGGGCTGATCTGAGCCGCGATTGGGAGCTTGATTCAGAGGGGGCTTTTCGGGCTGGTCGGTCACAGGGAATCCCTTGAGAAGAGGTTAATCAGAGCAAGGTTGGGACTGGCCTAACCTGTAGATCATAGTAAATTTAACCTGAAGACGGGTAGTAAACCGTATCCGAAAAATGGACTACGGCTTTTTTGCTGCCCATCCTGCCCCTTCCCACAGACGACGAAGCCGAACTACTGCGCCAAGACAAATCCACCCCTCTACCCGCCCACCCCTCCACCCATCTACCCCTCCACCCATCCCCCCAAGGCCATTGCTATGCTTGGGTCGTAACCCTAAAACAACCTATGCATCGACTGCTGACTGGGCCGCTGACCGTGAAACGGGTAACGGTACCGATTCGGGACCTGCCGGAATGGCTGCAGGGATGTCGAATTGTGCAGCTCTCAGATTTTCACTTTGACGGGCTGCGGCTCTCGCCCTGGCTTTTACAGGCAGTTCTGGAGAAGACTCAGGCGCTGGCTCCCGATTTGATTGCGCTTACCGGGGATTTCGTTACCAAGGATCCGGCACCGATCTTTGCTCTGGCGGGACAGCTCAAGGCGCTCAAAAGCCGGTATGGCACGTTTGCGGTTTTGGGGAACCACGACACTCTCAGCCTGCGGGGTCGTAGGACCATCATTCAGGCTTTGACTGCTGCTGGGGTATCGGTGCTGTGGAATGAGACGGCCTACCCCTTTGGCCCAGAGTTTCCGCTGGTGGGGCTGGCTGATTTTTGGTCAGGAGAGTTTGCGCCTCAAAAGGTTCTAGATGACCTGTCCCCCAATCTGCCCCGGCTGGTGCTCTCCCATAATCCTGATACGGCTGTGCCTCTCCAGCGCTGGCGGGTAGATCTACAGCTTTCGGGCCACACCCACGGGGGTCAGGTTGTGCTGCCTGGGTTAGGGCCGCTCGTCAGTATTGTTCAGCAGCCTCGCTTCAGACAGTTGAGGCAGGCCCTTCCCTTTTACAGAAAGAAATGCGATCGCATTGTCCACCACTGGGAATGGGCCTCTGGGCTGCACCAGGTTGGGGAAAGCTGGCTCTACGTTAACCAGGGCTTGGGCACCTATCTGCCCGGACGGCTGTTTTGCCCGCCAGAGCTAACAGAGCTTACGCTGACGCGCCAGGAGCCTTTACAGGGCTAACTTTGGCACGATACAGCAGTTTATCGGCGTGCCAGTAGCCCGTATAGCGAATCCGCACCAGGTCACCGGGTTGGGCAGTTCCCTCCATTAGCTGATGCAGGGTGGGGTCGTAGGGCACCTCGGCACCGACAGGTGCGATCGCACGCACCTCCCACGCCGTTAGCAGTCGCTCCACCGGCTGCAGCAGCGGCACCAGTCGGGCCGCTGGCACCTGAGCATTTTGCTGCGCGGCATAGGCGGCGGTCGGCCACTGCAGCAGCCAAGCTTCGAGTGTCGAGAGCGCCTCAGCCTGAAATGCGGCCTGCAGCGTCTGCTTTTGCTCTGTTAGCTGGGCCTGAAGCCGGTCATACTCTGCCTGCAGCACCGCCACCCGATCGCCAGCGGCCGAAGCGGCGGCGGGGACTTGCTCCAGGTCTGGGACAAACTGGCGAAGTAGGTCTTCAACCGGAACGTCCAGAGCCTGACTGAGCTGCCGGACACTCTGCAGGCGAAGTCGCTCGATCTGCCCCCGACGCACCTGCAAGATAGCCTCCACAGACAGCCCTGCCGCCCGAGCCAAAGCCCGAAAGCTAGATATACCCGCCTGGGCCATCAGCTGCTGCAGTAACCCCGTGTAGTCCGCTGGCGTACTGGCCATATTTCGACACTCCCCATTGCCTGAACAGAAGCTTAGCAGGCTAATAGGGCACCCAGTAAAGCTCAAGCTAGATGCATTTTCAGTACTGATTTAGGAGCCCGTCGCACGTTGCAGCGAATGGTTTCGTGGCCCAAACGGCTGCAGGCCTCGAAGCGGTGGCAGCCAGAAAAGCCGTAGTACTGGCCCTCGACCTCCAGCACGTCAATCGGCTCCTGCAGGCCAATTTCCTGAATCGACTTCATCAACGCCCGCACCTTGGTCTGGTCATTTTGCCGGTACAGCGGACGACGGATTTGTTTGATGGGAATATCTTCTATTCTCACGGCAACCCTTTTAGACAGCGTCTTTAGCAAGCATCTCTATAAAAATCATACTCATTATGAGTACGACCTTCAACAAACTTTTAGCAGTTGACGGACATTTTAAGTGGTCGTTTCACTCAAAATACTGTTATCAAATAGAGTGCAAAGTACGTGTCGAGGGTTGCCCCGCTGATGCCACGACTCACTGTTCTACCCTCCTCTGCCCAGCGCCACACCAGCCAGCCAAAACTCCTTCAAAAACTCAGCTTTAGGCAATTTTGGGGCGGCTTAGGGCTGCTCAGCCTGGGACTCATTGCCGCCCAGCCCGCATCGGCCCAAGCCCAGGCTCCGCTGAATCCGGTGCTCCAGGTGGGAGTGGTACAGCGGTTTGGCGAAGATCCGGCAAAAACCCTAAAGCTAGAGCCGTTGCCAGGCGACCAGCTGGTTCTAGATTTCACGACGCAGGGTCAACCCCAGTCGATCCAAACGACCCAGGTCGAACTGGTCGTCTCCCCGCAGCCGCTACCCGCTCCGGCGCTGCGAGAGCGAATCGTGCTCAGCAGCCACCGCAGCTTTGAGAGTGCTGAAGACAGCGCGAAGCAGTGGCAGCAGCGCGGCATCGAAACCGAGATTGCCCAGCCTCGAACCTGGGAGGTGTGGGCCAAGCGGGATGTCTACAGCACCCCGCTACTGCGGCGGCTCCTGCTGAAAAATATTCAGGCGCAGGGCTTGGGCGGTTCGTATTTGGACAGTCAGGTGCTGGCAGAGACGCCCAAAGCCGCTTTCATCGCCAACGGCTTTCGCTACAACCGCGACCAGGTCAGCATTCGCAGCGGCAACCAGCGGATTCGCGTGATTGAGGCAGCGGGAGAGCAGGTGCAGGAAAACCGTCTCTACGGCGGTGTGATGCGGCTCCAGCCCAATACCTACGGCACCTACACCCTGGTTAACGATGCGCCCATCGAGACCTACCTGCGCGGTGTGGTGCCCCACGAAATCGGGCTGGGCGCACCTCAGACTGCGATCGAGGCTCAGGCGATCCTGGCCCGCACCTACGCGCTGCGAAACCTGCGCCGGTTTGCCATCGATAACTACCAGCTCTGTGCCGACACCCAGTGCCAGGTGTATTGGGGGGTCGGTGGGGCGGCTCCGGTTTCAGACCGCGCGATCGAAAGTACCCAGGTCCTGGTGCTGACCTACAATATTGAGCTTGTCGAGG
>JACVRP010000259.1 GCA_014534385.1 Cyanobacteria bacterium Co-bin13 | reverse complement strand
CTGAGCGCCAGCCCTAAAGTTAGGGTGGTTTTCCCTTCTCCTGGTAAGCCAGAGGTCACTGCCAACGCTTTGGGCACATGGTCCTTCTGAAGAAGCTGTATCTGGTTGGCAATCAGATCAAGGGAGTCTCGAAAAGGGGGACACAGAATGGTCTGCATCAGCTCTGAACCGGCCAGTTCTGGGTGTAGGCTACCCGGCAGCGGCGGCTGGTCTCGCTTTAGGGTGGGCATGGCAAACCCACGCCGCCCTACCTGCGTCGGCAGAATGCCGAGTAACGGTAGCGGCACCTGTTTCTTCAGTTCGTCTGAGGTGCGCACGACTTTGTCCATGCTCTCTCGGACAAAGGCCAGTGCGCCCCCAACAAAGAGACCTGCGACTACCCCCAGCGCTAGGGGCCGCATGGGGTCAGGCCCTATCTGCCGCCCTGGTTGGGGGGGCTCAATCACTTCCCAGGTAAAGCCGCCCCGGGCCAGCTCGGAGCTGAGCTGCTCTCGCTGTTCTAGGAGCTGCTGCAGCGTGGTGCGCTCAATTTCTACGTTGGGCTGCAGGCGGT
Organism: Cyanobacteria bacterium Co-bin13; assembly: GCA_014534385.1. Classification (GTDB taxonomy): domain Bacteria; phylum Cyanobacteriota; class Cyanobacteriia; order Phormidesmidales; family Phormidesmidaceae; genus JACVSF01. The sequence goes on along the minus strand of JACVRP010000259.1, from coordinate 5,070 downwards.
CGTATTCAGCAATTAGGCTGGGGTAGCGCTGCAGTTCCTGCACCAGCACCTGCTCCAGTTCGGTTAGGCTCTGCCAGCGGGCCTGCAGGCTCTGCAAAGAGGAGTCAGCTTCTAACAAGCTGCTGACCAGATTCAGATCTACTTCCCCCAGCTGCAGCAGCGATCGGATGGCCGGGTCTAAGTCTTCTACAGGGCGTCGGGTAATGGAACTGATTTCCTGCCGCAGCTCTGCCAGCTGGTTGTTGCGCTGCTCAGTCAACACCTTCACAGTTTCGTCTTCATCAGTGAAGATAATGCGTCGGTCAGCCAGCGCTATATTAGCCTCCTGGAGGCTGTTGAGCAGAGCCTGGACTCGGCCGGATTGGCTCAATCGAGCGGCGATCTGGGCATTTTGGGGGGAGAGTGAGAGCTGCTGCTGCAGCACCTGGTAACGGCTCTCGACTTCGCTAAAGTCGGCCAGCAGCTGCCGCTGTTCGGTCTGGACGCGGTTGAGCGCCTCCACTACGGCTTGCCCCTGCACGGCTGGATCGATCAGGTTTTGGCTCTGGCGGAACTGCTCCAGGGAGGACTGGGCTGTCTGTAGATTCTCTCGGGTCCTTGTGAGCTGTTCATTGACGTGGTTGAGGCCCCGAGTTAGGCGATCGGCCTGCCGCTCTTCGTTGTAGCGCAGGTAGACAGCTTGCATCGCTTCTAAAAAGCGCTGGCTCCTCTCGGGGTCGCCATCAATGTAGGTGGCCTGAAAGATGCGGGTGCTGTTTTTGTCTTCTTCGATGCGCCCCAAAGAGTAAGCGCGGGCCACTGCTTCTGGATCTAGCTCTGGATATTCCTCTTGCAAAGAAGCGACGGCTTCTTCAATGAACTGATTGCTCCGCATCAGCGTAAGCTGAGTGGCATAGTCAGTTTCATTAACTTGACTGGTTGCAATGCCCGTCAGGTCTTGACTGCGCAGGTCTCGCTGGAAGTTGGGCTCAACAATGAGCTGCATAGAGCTTTGGTAGGTTGGCTCTTGTCGCGACGCGACATACACGGCTCCAGCCATTGCTAGGCTTAGCGACCCGGCCAGCCAAATCCAGCGCCGCAGCAAAACTCCCAGCAGCTGGCCGTAGCCAAACTCCTGTTCGCCTGCAGGTTGCATGATGTCACTGGTCACGGTGTTTACCCCCGGTTCGATATGCAGAGATCCAGTCCAATTTCCTGGGCAGAAGATTCGTCGAGGACGGTGGACAGAAAATCATTGAGCTTGTTGAAAAAGGCGGCTTCGGTGAAGTTTGCGATCGCATGCTCCCGGATCTTGTGATAGTCCCAGGTCTGGTTCGCAGCTTCCTGCAGCGCAGCCTGCAGCGCATCGGGCGTTTGGCGGTTAAAGAAAAGCCCTGTCAGCCCTGGCACCTGAGTGTCAAGGACGCCGCCTGCCCCATAGGCAATGACCGGGGTGCCGCTGACGTTAGCCTCAACCGGCACCAGCCCGTAATCTTCCAACGCTGCCACGATGACCATGCGGGCTTTTGACATCAGCTCCGCCCTTTCCTCATCGCTGACGTGGCCCAAAAACCGAACATTTTCAAGGGCCATGGCCTCTAGCCGCTCTCGTTCAGGGCCATCACCTGTAATCAGTAGCGGCCAGCCCAGCCAGTTAAACGCCTCAACAATGATATCTACCCGCTTGTAGCTCAGCAGCCGACAAGAAACCAGGCAGTAATCCTCTTTTTGGTCGGAAAATATAAAGCGGCCATCCTCAATTGGATAATTGATCGTCGTAGCTGGCCGATTATAAAATCGGTTGATTCGTTCAGCGACAGTACTGGAGTTGGCCACGTAAACGTCAGGTTCGTCTGCATATTCCAAATCCAGTTTACGCAGCTGCTGGAAAACCGGCTCTAGCAGCGGATACAGAATCTGATATTCCTTGTAGCCTCGGAGATACGTTTCGGTATCCCACAGAAAGCGAGTGACGTTGTGACAAAAGCAGATGTGCAAAGCATCGGGAGCCTTGCGCACTGCTTTGGCAAAGCTGGTTGTGCTGGTTAGGATCAGGTCGTAGTCCTGCAGGTCCAGGGCTCTAAAGGCTGGAAAATAGAGCGGTGCAAACAGCCGAAAATAGCGAGCAGCGCCTGGAATGCTCTGCAAACTTGTGGTGTTGACAATCCGATTGCGAAGGTCAATGGTTCGCTCCGGGTCATACAGCGATGTAAAAATGCCTGCCTCTGGAAATCGCTTACAGAGCAGTTCGAAGACTCGTTCAGCTCCCCCTCGTTGGGTGAGATAGTCGTGCACTAGCGCAATTTTCATAGTTCAGCGCTTTCCCCTAATAAATTGCTGACCCTGTAAAGCTCGTTAGCTCAAACGGGTAAAAGCACTTACCCGATGACATTTTGGGCGGTGAATCAGTCCGACTCAAAGGGCGATTCCAGGTTTAAGCAATCAGAAGGTCGGCCTTCCGATTACCCATTCCGTTGCCGCTAAAACCGTCTTCAGGCTTTTTGCCCTGACTTGAAGTCTCCCACTCGTTAGGCGAAATCCCCCAGGGGGGTAACGCCCAACCCATAATAAGCTAGACGCAGGCGGGGGATTACTGTTTCAACTTAACCTAGAAAATACGCAGGCTTTTGGATGATTATTGACTAAGGTCAATACACTACATTGAAAAAATATATTGAAAGAGCAAGACACAATCAAGGGAGATCCGTGTGGCACCACTGACTTCTCGTGAATTTCCGAAAAATTTTGTCGATTCATGAAAGCTTCAGAGGTTTTTACTTAACTACGGAAAAGACTCACCCGGCATGTTCGAATTTGCTCAAATCAGCATGCTCTTAGATCCAATATTTACTAGTATTTAGCGGTGGGTCTTTGTATCTAAAGTCACAGGAAATCAACCGAGTTTAATCAGTAGGATAAGCTGTGACCAAGAGACGAGACTCCCTCTGAGGGAACATTTCAGGTGCTCGGGCTTCTTCAAAAGAAAGCGAAGATATCCGTAAATCTACAGCCTTTATAGAAGATTAGGACGACTTTCCTTGGTACGAGTTCCCACTATTTTTTCATCGCTCTAAAATCATGGTTGATTTGCACTCCTTGTTCTACCGCTGGACTACGCTCAGCCTATCAGCTGCACTGCTGCTGCCCACGCTCGTGCAACCTGCTGCTGCCCAATCGATGTCGGGGGCCGTGCAAGGTCAGCTGACCCCTACAACCGAGCCGCTACTGCAGCCTCCGGTGCAGCCTCTGGTGCAGCCGGTGATGGGGGTTGACGCAACCGAGCCTTTTTCTACGGCCAGCAGCTACTCTGCCAACGTTGATTACCGACTCGGGCCTGGAGATGTGATCAATATCAACGTGTTTGGGGCTGAGGAATACAGCGGCCAGGTGATTGTGCTCCAAGATGGCGCTATCAATTTGCCTCGAATTGGCCGAGTTTCGGTAGAGGGGTTAACTTTTCAGGGGTCGGCAACTGCGATCGCAGCCGCCTATTCTACCTATATTCGTCGTCCCGTAATTACCGTTACTCCAATTAGGCTGCGGCCTATCCGAGTTGCTATTTCAGGTCAGGTGAACCGACCTGGAACTTACACAATTGAATCCACCAATGACAATCAGATTTTGACGTTTCCCAGCCTCACCCAGGCGATCTCCCAGGCCGGTGGAATTACGGCCCGCGCCAATTTAAAGGAGGTTGAAATCCGCCGTTCTGTCGGGCCTAATCAGAAGCAGATGGCCACTATTAATTTGTGGGATTTGGTGCGGTCTGGCGATCTGGCTCAAGATATTGTTCTGCAGGGTGGAGATGAAGTTTTTATCCCCATGGCTCAAACCCTTTCTCCAGCGGAGGCAACCGAGCTAGCCTCCGCCAGCTTTGCCCCCGACTCAATTCAGGTATACGTTGCCGGAGAAGTCGATCGACCTGGTCTGGTTGAGGTTCCTTTAAACACGCCGCTAAACCAGGCCCTCTTAGTAGCCGGTGGCTTTACCAATCGCGCCAACCAGCGCTCAGTCAGCCTGGTGCGCCTCAACCCCGATGGTTCGGTGGCCCAGCGCGACGTTCCGGTGGACTTTAATCAAGGCATTAACGATGAAGGCAACCCCATCTTGATGAACCAGGATGTTGTGGTTGTAGGCCGCTCTGGTGTGGCTGCCTTTGGCGAGACCACCAACATTCTGCTCAGCCCGTTCACCACAATCTTGAACGCCATTTTTGGCTTCCGCAGAATTTTCTAGATCAGGAGCTGCTCTGGGCTAGCCGGAGCCGGTCGCGTTTTATCCGGCTGATCGGGTTGTTCTACCTGAGGCTCCGGCTCTACCAAGTCGAGCGGTTGCCGCACCTCTTCGCGGTTCGGTGGCACCACAATTTCCGGCAGGGTCTCCGGCGGGAATTCCAGAGTATTCCCAGGCAGCGGTGGGTTCGTCTCGCCTTCAGGATCGGGGATATTGAGGGCGTCAGGCAGCTCCCGTAGGCCCGAAGAAGGAGCCATCTCAGGGGGCACGGCTGGCGTTTGGTACTGCTGCCGCCACTGCTTAAACTCCTTAAAGAAGCGGCTGGAGGTGGGCGCAGAATCGAGCACATCTGGGCTCTGGGGCGGCAGGGACAAAGGCCGCTCGGCTTCGGGCAGCCCTGCCGGTGCACCAGGAACAGGTTCACTGTCAAACAGAGGTGGCTCCAGTTCTAGGGGTAGGTCGGCCGGGGCTGGCAGCACTGGAACAGTTTCGTCCGGCGGCGGCACGGGTGCTTCAACGGCTGGAGCGGGGCTGAGGTCTTCAGGGGCTGGCTCCACCGGAGGGTTTTCTTCTGGAACTAGATCTTTAAGATCGGGTTCTTTCGCTGGGTCAGCCGAGCCTACGGGGTCTTCTAGGGCTTTTACCTCCGGGGGCGCTTCCTCAACCTGAGGTACTGGCTCCGGCTCTGGCAGTTCCTCGGGGGGGGCTTCGCTCGGCGGCTCCACGTCGACGGTTGGTGGAATCAGCGCGGGTGCGGGTTCTGGTTCTGCTGCCTCAGGCAGGGGTTCTGGTAAGAGGTCTAGGTTTGGCGGTTCAGCAGCAGGTGGCTCGATCTCTGGCGTTGCCGCCTCGGGCGAG
>JACVRP010000676.1 GCA_014534385.1 Cyanobacteria bacterium Co-bin13 | reverse complement strand
GGCGAGCACCCGTCCGGCCAGGGCTGCAATCACTGTCAGGGAAATGGCCAGGGAGGAAATCAGCGCCAAAATCACGCTCAGGGCAATGGAGCCGACAAACTCTCCGGCGGCTCCAGGGAGCAGGTAAATCGGTAAAAAAGTCAGGACGGTGGTCAGGGTGGAGGCGAGCAGCGGCACCTGCAGGTACTTCACCGTTTTAGTCAGGGCCTGCAGCGGCGCTTCACCGTGCTGCATTTCCACCTGAATTTCATCGACCACCACCACAGCGTTATCGATTAGCAGCCCCAGGGCAATGATCAGGCCCGTCACAGACATTTGGTGAATCGCGACCCCAACCACGCTCATCCAGCCCAGCACCGCCGCCACCGTCAGCGGCAGCGCCAGCCCCACCACCAGCGCCGACCGCCAGCCCATGCCGACCAGCGCCACCAGCACCACCAGCACCGCCCCAAACACAAGGTTGAGCATGAGCGTGCTCATGCGGCTTTCGACATAGCGGCTCTGATCAAAAATCAGATCGAGGCTGACTCCCTGGGGCAGGCGCTCTCGAAAGGCGTCCAGCTCGCTTCTGACCACAACTGCCCACTGGTCAATTCGCAGCCCCGACTGCATCATCACCCCCAGGACAACGGCTGGCTTGCCGCTGACAATCGCCTGATGACTGAGGGGGTAGCGAACCCCGCGATTGACCTGGGCAATGTCGCTGAGCCGGGTGAACTGCCCACCGCTAGTTTGAACCGGGAGCTGACGGATTTGCTCGGTTGTTTCCAATTCATTACTGACCTCAATGGCAAGGTCTTGTTCTGGGCTCCGGAGCTGTCCGGCGGTCACCTTGGCATCGCTGAGGCGAATCTGCTGAGCTAGCTGCTGCGGCGACAGCCCCACCCCTGCCAGAGTCGGCGCATCAACTTCGACCAAAATCTCCTCGTCGGGATTGCCAAAGAATTTCACATCCTCCGTGCCCGTCACCCCCCGCAGGACCACCCCAAGTTCTTCGGCGTAGCGACCCAGCACGGCATAGTTAGGCTCGTTCGGCAGGTTCCAGGTCAGAGATGCGATCGCAGTGTACGCCTTGACGTAGGACTCTTCCAAATCAGGCGGCAATGCCCCTGAGGGAAAGGCCGCAGCGGCATCGCTGATCTTGTCGCGCACCAAAGACCAGACAGGTTGAGCATCGGTAACCGCATCAACCAGCTCCACAACAACGGTTGAGAAGCCCACCCGCGAGCTGGAAGATAAAACCTTGATCGCTTCAATCTCAGATAATTCCTGCTCAATCGGCGTTGTCACCAACGCCTCAACCCGCTCGGCACTGGCTCCAGGAAAGGCCGTATTGACCACGGCGATGCGAGGGATCAGCTCCGGGTCTTCCTGTCGGGGCAGCGCTTGAAAGGACGAGAAGCCCCAGGCCACAATCATGATGACCGTAAGAATCAGCAGACGAACGTTGGTATAAAAAGGGCGAACCATAGGTCAGTCCGAAAGGTCAGTCCGAAATAGCGAAATTCAGTGCGCAATTCAGTTCAAGGGTTGGACGCGCTGGCCTGGCACTAGCCGATGGGTGCCGCTGGCGACAATGCGATCGCCCGGCTGCAGCGTCCCCCGTACCAGCACCCGGCTATCCTCCTGGTGCAGGATCTCTACCGCCTGGGGCTGCACCTGGTAGACGCCTTCACCCTCCTCGGCAGGCGTGAGCACATAGCAGTTCCACAGCCCCCGAATCCCCTGAGTTAGCGCCTCTACCGGCAGCCACACCCCCTCCGTAGGAATGCTCTGGGCCAGCTCCACGCGAACAGTTTGGCCTGGGTTGAGGCGAGGAATGGCCGACGGCTCTAGGGTAAAGACAACCCGTTGAGTGCGCGTATCGGGGTCAATCTCCGGCAGCAGCGCCGTAACAGTTGCTAAAT
>JACVRP010000057.1 GCA_014534385.1 Cyanobacteria bacterium Co-bin13 | reverse complement strand
TGCCGCTGGTCTCAGCCGTAGCGGATGCGCTGTGAGCCACCTCAGCCGCCTGCCGAGCGCTGTTGGCCACCTGCTGAATGGACTGGGTCATGGTCTCTACCGAGTCGAGAATTCGGGTGGTTTCCTCGGCCTGTTCTAGAGCAGCCTCGGCCAGGGTCGTAATAGCGCTTTCGTTTTGCCCCAGGGACTGGTTAACCTGCTCGGCCGACAGCTTCACCTTGGTCACAATCTGGCGCAGGCTCTCAACAATGGAGTTGAAGAAGTCGGCGACCGTGCCAATTTCACCGGCCGTCACATCGGCCCGCACCGTCAGGTCACCGCGAGAAGCCCCTTCAACATCGCTCAACAGCTCTACCAGCTGCCGCTGCAAAGACTCCTGTTTTTGGCGGCTCTCTTGGGAGAGGGTCTCGGCCTTAGATAGTAGGCGGGCCTGTTCTACCGCAAAGCCGACCTGTCTGGCCACCTGCCGGTAGAAGTTAACCTCCAGCGGAGTCCAGGTCCGAGGGCCGTCGCACTGGTGAGCAATCAGCAGGCCAATAAGAGCGTCTTGCACCAGGATGGGCGCTACCAGGTTAGCCCGCACCTTGTAGGGTTCGAGCTGCTTCAGGTGGCACTCGGTCAGGTCAGCGGCATAGATATCTGTGGTGGCCTGTACCCGTCCCTGCCGGTACTGCTCCACATAGCGTTCGGCAAAGCAAGGATCGTAGATGGAGTCAGTCAGCGCTGTTGGCCAGCCTGATTCTACGGACTCGGCGGCAAAGGTGCCTTTCCATTTCTCGTCGAAGAGGTACACCAGCACTCGCTGGTTATTCAAGACCCGTCGAGTTTCGGCAACAGCCGTGCGGAAGATGTACCCTTCCTCCAGGCTTTCCCGCATGCGCAAAACGATTTCGTTGAGCTGTCGTTCTTTATCTGCCGCCTGCTGCTGCTGTTCGAGCAGCTTGGCCTGGCTCAGAGCGTAGCTAATCTGGATAGAGATTTGCTGCAGCAGGTCGATCTCATCTTGCTGCCACTGGCGCGGCCCAGAGCACTGGTGGACACAGATCAAGGCCACCAACTCATCGGCGCACAGAATGGGGGCTACCATATTGGCTTTGACCTCCAGTCGCTCCAAGATGTCGCAATGGCACTGGCTAATCGAGGCTGTGTTCAGGTCATTCATATGGGTTACACGGCCAGCGTAGTAACGCTCGATTGCCTCTGGGGTCAGGGGGTCTTCAATGACCTGGCCCATAGATCGCTTCCATCCCCGGCGAATCGACTCTGCTGTAACTTCACCGCTTTTGAGATCGCTATTGAAGCGATAAACAACGACCCGGTCTACATCGAAGAGATCCCGCACGCTTTCGACAGAGGTGCCTAAGATGGTGCGTTCATCTAAAGATTGACGAATATCGTTGGTCAGTTTCGCCACCAGCTGAGCCCGTTCCATGTTCTCCTTGGCCCTGCTGAACTGATCCTGCAGCTGCTGCTCGGAATAGGTAATGTTGTCGGCCAGCTGATTGAAGGACTGAGCAACCCGACCCACTTCATCGCGGGAGAAGATGACAGCTCGCGCCTGCCGGTCGCCCATGCCAAATTTCCAGGCGGCCTGCTGCAGGTGCCGTAGGGGTCTAGAGATGGAGCGGGCCAGCAATTGGACCAGAATTAGGTTGGCGGTCACGGCCAACACGGCGACTAGGAGCTGTAGCCTCAAGCTGTCACCTAAAAGACTGTCGAGGGCTGTTTCGGAGCTGCCCCGCACCAGAATAGCAGCGGGTTCTCCATCAAAGGCGGGCAGGGCTTTGGCGGCTAGGGTATAGGTGCGATCGCCCACCACATCTCGCCGCGTTACCACCTCGCCGTTGGCGGCGGCCGCCTGTTGCAGCAGGGCCGAATTAGAGAGCTCTACCGCTGGTTGGGCCTGGTTTAGATTGGCGCTGTCTTGTAGGTCAAGAGCCGTCGCTAGGGCAAAGCTGCCGTCTTCCTGCTGCTGATAAATGGCGCTGTAACCATTACCAACAGTAGACAGCGTCCCTTCGGTAATGGTGGTTTTATTGTTAACCACATCCCCTGATACCAGAGCGGCAACCACCTGATTGGTAGCAGGGTCTATAACGGGGGTGACCGTATAGCGGATCAGGGCATCTTGACCGGCAAAGCCTTCTGGTAGGGGAGGTGCTTCTCGCTGCAGCTCCTCCCAGCTAACAATGGCGCTGGCCTTAATTTGCCGGGGGTTTTGCAGGACCGTGCCGACTAGCCCTTCTGGATCAAACCGCTCCCCTGTCCGGTTGGCGTTGGCGTTAACAATAATGCTCAGGTCCTTGCCCACCAGAGTGGCGTATTCGATTTGGCGCGCCTGAATTTCGTTTTGCAGAATGCGCTTGACCTCCTCCTGGTTAACAGGAGAAACCGTCCGCCCATTGGCGTAAGCAACCGCCAGATCAATAACAGCCCGGTTGTCTGACTGCCCCCGGAAGCCAAGCCCCATCTGGTCGACTTTAATGTTGTAGGTTACTTCCGTAATCGCCAGTTCTGCTTTGGCCTGGTTTAAGAGCTGACTGCGCCCTCCGGTAACCACTAGAAAAGAGCCTACCCCGACTAGACCGACGACCGAAATGGCCTGAGTGGTCGCCAAGCCCAACGCCTGCTTCTGGCGAACGCTCAGGTTATAAAACCACTGCGTAAAAGGCCATTTGCTTTTTTCCGTAACAACAATGGGATCTTTAGCAGCAGCATTGTAGGCGGTAGCACGATGTTTCAGGGAATCCTGCCCAGGCAGGTAATTTGTCGCATTAGAGTCGCCGTAGCCGCTTATTTCGCTGGACTGGCCCAGGCCAGATTTGTCAGGGTGGGCAGGAGAAACAGGGTGGAATTCAGTGGTCATAGGTCGGCACCTTAGCAGAGAGTTAGAGTTAGTGGAATTGCAGAGCAGAAGACTGAACAATGGCCTCGGCATTGAGTGCCAGCAGCACTTCGGCAGGCTGAAGAATGCATCCCCTGAGGTAGGGAATTAGAGTTTTGGGAATGTGGGCTGGAGGTGCCTGAATCATCTCCGGGCTGATGCTGAGAATGCCGTCGATTTCGTGAACCCGCATCGCCAGAGAAACCGCACCCACCTGCATCAAAATCAGGTTGTACTGGTGCGACAGGGCCTGAGCAACGGGCAGCCCCAAAAGCAGGGCTAAATCGGCTACCCAAACCACCCGGCTACGCCGGTTGATCAAACCGAGCATGCAGGGCGGCATATTCGGCATAGGAGATACCCGCTGAGCAGGAATAGTAATGGCTTCCTGAATGTGCCGAGTGGGCATGACCGCAGGTGTCTGTAGGCCCAGATGAAACTTTAGGTGCGTGTTGCCCGATTGGCCGAGTAAGGCTGGGGCCAGAGTTCCCTGAGCGGTTTCTCGGCGTAGAGTGAGGGAAGTTGTGTTCATAGACCGACTCCCAGCAGAGAGACGACAACGCGCAGGAGCTGTTCGCGGGTATAGGGCTTAGTGAGATAGGCATCGGCCCCTTGCCTCATGCCCCAAAGCCGATCAATTTCCTGGTTCTTAGAGGTGCAGATAACGATGGGAACTTTGGCAGTTTCCGGGTTCTTTTTGAGGCTGCGGCACAGCTCAAACCCGCTCATGCCCGGCATGACCACATCCGTAACGATGACGTCTGGCTTGTGCTGAGTCGCCTTGTCTAGTGCTTCTTTGGCCGTCACAGCATTGATGACGGTGCAGCCGCTTTCTCTCAGGTAGTGGCTCATCAACTCCATCTCGGAGGGCGTGTCTTCAACAATCAAAACAGTGCCTGTCAAAGTAATTGCCATGGTTAATCCTCTTTATCAGTGCAAGAAATAGTGGCAACGGGCAAAAGAAGCATGATTTATGATGCCAACCTGAATTAAATAGCCAGCGCTAGCTATACACCTCTGGCCAGAGCATTGCCCTGTTTTCAGGTAGGCTTAGCTGAGATGCTTGAAGATAATCTTGAGCAGATCAGATTGGTTGAAGGGTTTGGTCAAGTAACCAGAGGCCCTTACCAGCTTGGCCTTAGCTCTATCGATAAAGCCGGTATTGCTTGTCACCATAATGATTGGCACATGCTTGAAGTCAGAATGTCGCCTCAATAGAGAACACAACTCATACCCGTCTAAATTGGGCATCGTGACGTCTAGCAGGATTAAATCAGGCTTGTTTCTGATAACTTGCATCAGCGCTTTGACCGGATCGCTGATCATAAGAACAGAAAACATTTTGTCATCTAGAAAGTCATTAATGGCTCTCAAAACCGTTGGGCTATCATCGATGCAGGCAATAGTATAGGTACTCTTGCTAGAGGGCTTTAGGATGCCTGTATCTGGCCCGGAAGGAGCCGGAGCCTCGGGGGCAGGGGCTGTGGACAGGACAGTGGTGGTGGCGCTGCGATAGTCTCCGTTGCGCTGCAGCATGGGGGAGGAGGGCTGAGTCGACAAGCCGCCGCTCTGCCTCTGTTTTAGGCGGTTGTAACAGTCCTCAACCATAGGTCTGAGGCTAAATTGCCCTAGCTTTGGCAGGCCCAGAAAAAAATCAGTTTCGATCAGCTCTGGGGTGCCTTCTCGAATGCCTAAAAAGCCCTCTAGAACTTCCTTGGCCAGGGTTTCGATCAGGGCAATAGCTTGCTCGGAGGGGAGGTGCTGCTGCTCTACCAGCCAGCAGATGGCTCGGTAGTCAGGACAGGCGTCGGTAGGCAAATCTGCCTTTTCAAACAGCAGCCGTACCTGTACTCGGACGGCACTGATTAAAGTAGGAACCTGGCCGCTGAACCGCCTGAGATAGAGATCTAAGCGATCAAATGCCTGAAAGGAGGTGGTGGCATAGGTCAGCTTGCCCCGTTCCAGATACAGTAGCCAGGCCCCTTGCTCAGTCGTCACTTTGAGGCATCCGGTAGCCTGACGACTACTCATCTGCGCCAGTAAGCTCAAGGGATGCAGAATTTGAGAGGGGCGATAGGTAGTCATAGGGACTGGATTGAGAGAAGGGTACATTTCCGTTCAAGACTACTCCCATGACAGGGAACCACATTTACGTCAGCGGCATGGGCTGTTTTAGCAACACAAACAGTCTCAAACTCCGCTGGAGTTGAACTGCAGTGGTTCTAAAGGGCCGGTCTTTGGCGATCGCACATCCCATGCACCACTTGCTTAGCCACACACAGGCCTCGGCCTGGGCACAGCTAAAGCCGCTCATTCTAAAAGACGATTCTTCACAGTGGCGTCAGAGCCACGGAACTCAAATACAGAGTAAATAGGCTATAAAATACCTGCTTTAATATCGGCATCTGGAGGTAGATTTAAAGCGGTTGCAGCCTGATTCAGCAGCGAAACTGGGTATTGAGGCTGTTTATTAGATACCTTTAACGGCCCGCCCCAGATCACAGCTAACAAATAAAAACTACGGGGAACGCACAAACCCTTTTCAGAAACGCTTCACAAGGAATTGATGCTTTTAGCTGATTGTTGAAGGAGATTGAGTAGTGCAGCCTAGATTGGCAATCAAGACGTCGTCAAATCATCTTGAAGTGTATAGGGTAATTATATCCAATTAATTCTCATAAAATATGCAAAAGAATGAACAGCTAACGAAGAATCAAAATTAAAATGCCAAGTTTCGATAAACATACTTTCATTTATTTAAGGGGTTAAAAATATCTTTCTTTTACCCGGACAACAGATTTCGCCATGGGCATGTCAACGCTAGAGGGTGTTTGAGAAGTGCCATAGCTTATCTGGCTCAATACACTTTCAGGGGCAGAAGTTCATGAACCTCTGCCCCTGAAAGTGTTGGTTAATTAATTTGTTGTTTAAACTGGCCTTAGTCAAGTGACTTAAGCACTGCTCGAATTTTGCCTCGCTGCTGTCGATCTAGCGCATTGGGAAATGTTAGCTCTAGCGCCACTTTAGGATCTTCTAGAAAGGCGTTGCCTTCTAGCCAGGCAACCTGGGGGGTCAGCACATTCACTTCGCTGACCTGGGCCAGCAGGCTCTGGGCATCCCCCTGGTAGCTGGGAAACAGCAGGCCCAGCACCGGCTGGTCCTGGCGGAGGGTGTCTAGATCCAGGTCGCTGAGGCCAATGACTTCTAGCCGCAGGTCGCGGGTGCCCATTTCTACTACTTCGGCCTGGTAGCTCTGGCCCATCCAGCCGTCCCAAACCAGCTGCACCGAGGCCCGCACCTGTTTGCGCATTTTGGTGTTCAGCTCTGGCTGAAATTCGCTAAAGACTCGGCCCAGGCTAGTAGAAATAAAGCGCAGAGAGTCGAAGGGGCGATCGCTGTGGCTGCGGTGCTGGGCATACCACTCTTTGACGTCAGAGAAAATGACCAGCGACAGGTCGTCGGCCTGGGTCCGGCTGATGTTGATAAAGTCTAAAGAGAGCAGGGTCTGAAGCTTGCTGGTGGCCACGGCCCGGACAATTCTGGCATCGAGCAGGGCCCGAGCATCGTAATCGCCAATTAGCTCGATGCGGACCTGGTCGGGGACATTGGGCCATTCATCTAGCAGCAGTTGGGCACCAGACTCACTGACGTTGACCGTTTTACCCGGCCAGCTGCGGTCGTCGCTGTGCAGCACGGCGGTGAGGGTGCGGGGCAGTCGGTGAGCCCGGCGCAGCTGAGGCTGCTCGAAGGCCACCAGGCAGGCTGACAGCACCAGCACTAGGTTAAAAACGCACCACAGAGCGTTGATTAGAACGGCCTGGCTGTCTTCGGGGCTGAGAATCAGCCAAAAGGGCACCGCCACTAGAGAAGCTGCGGTAATTACGCCCAGCATGACCAGATAACGCACGCTATCGAGATCAAAGTTGCGCTTATCGACCGTCAGGCCCTTGGCGGTAACGTTGAAGCTGCCCAGCTTGGGGTTGATCAGGGCCAGCAGAGTGACAATACCGGCCTGGAAGGAGAGGGAAAATTCATAGATCTCGTTCCAAAAGGAAAACCGGACGTGCTTGTAGGGAATGTGGTTGGTCTGCATTGACAGCGCAATGTGGGGCAGGGCATAGAGCAGCGTCTCCAGGCCCAGGCCCTTGACAGAGTTGATGCTGAACAGCAGAAAGAGATTGGGTGCGATCGCATACATCAGCCGGGGAAAGCCGAAGAAAAAGTGCGAGGTGGCGCTGAAGTAGCAGATGCGCTGGGGCAGATTGAGGTTTAGCTTGCGGTTAAACAGCGGGTTTTCCAGCCGCAATATCTGAGCCATGCCCCGAGCCCAGCGCACCTGCTGGCCCACGTAGGCCGAAAACTTTTCGGGGGCCAGCCCGGCCACCATGATCTTGTCGTAGTAGACCGTCTTGTAGCCCAGGGAGTGCAGCCGCAGGGAGGTATGGCAGTCTTCGGTCACAGTTTCGGTGGCGATGCCGCCAATTTCTAGCAGATACTTGCGCCGCACCACCGCTGCCGAGCCGCAGAAAAAGGCCGCGTTCCAGGTGTCATTGCCCTTTTGCAAGACCTTGTAAAACAGCTCGTTGCCGACCGGCACCTGTCCCTGGGTCAGCAGATTGCGCTCAAACGGATCCGGGTTGTAAAACCAGTGGGGCGTCTGCACCAGGGCCACTGCCGTGTCATAGAAAAAGCCCACCGTCTCCTGCAAAAAGCCCCGCACCGGGATATGGTCGCAGTCGAGAATCATCACCAGATCGCCCTCGGTGCGCTGCAGGGCGGTATTGATGTTGCCCGCTTTGGCGTGGTCGTTGTCGTCGCGAGTCAGCATGATGCAGCCCAGGTCTTCACAAGTGCGAGCCAGCTCAGCCCGTCGCTCCGGAAATTTGCGCCCGTCATCGAGCACATACACCTGCTTCTTTTGGCCCGGATAGTCTAGCGCCAGGGCCGCCAGCGCTGTCTTACGGACGATTTCGACCTCTTCGTTATAGGTCGGAATGTAGATATCTACGGTGGGCCAGCTCGGCTCCGGCCATTGGGCCAAAGCCACAGGTCGCCGCTGCCGCAAACTCAGGGTCTGAAAATAGGAGAGAAACAGGGTGCCCAAGGCATAGAGCTCAGCCAGAAACAGCAGGACAGAAAAAAATGCATCCAGCCGAGTATCGAGGTTGAGGGTGTAGCGGGTGCGGTAGTAAAGGTAGCGCAGTGTGGTCAGGGAGCTGAGCATCACCAGAAACAGGTGCAGATACTCCCGCGTTTTGGGCTGGCTGGCGTGGCGGTCCTCTAGGTGCTGCACTACCGCCCCAATGCCAATCAGCAGCAGGGCCACCAGCCCCTGCTCACTAATGCCGGAGTGGAGCGTAAGCAGCGGCACCGTCATCAGGCCCAGGCAGGCCAGCATCAAAAGCAGCTGCCAGGCATTGAGCCACTGCACCCCGGCATTCATAGCCTGGGGCCAGGTTTCGGTCAGCCAGCGGGTCAGCCGCTGCGGCCCCTGGCCCGCCCGCAGGCGGGCACGAGACTGCTGATAGAGGCGAAAGGGAAAACCCGTCATGTCAACTCCCGTTAATCGTCCTGGGTAAGGGTGCGGTTTAGATAGGACTGGGCCACACCGTAGAGCAGCAGGGCCATGATCACAGTCCCCGGTACGACGAGCAGCCAGTTGGCCCTGAGCAACCGCCAAAATAGGGGGGCCGTTGGCGTAGTGGCCAGCTGCACCTGGGGCGACTCGCGCAAAAAGGCCAGCCGGTAACCGTGGGGGTCGTTGGGGTCGGCATCGGGCGCATTAGCGCTGATTAGCGCTGTATCGCCTTCAATCTGGTAAAACAGGGCATCGTGGCGGACCAGGTCAGTCAGGCTAACCAGCCCCTGCTCGTCCTGGCCGCTCAGAGCCAGAATCACCCGCTGACCGTTCCAGGGGGAGATCAGGGTTTTCATCACGCCTTCGGGATCGGGCAGGGTCTGCACCTGGCTGCCGCCCCACTGCCGTGACAGGCGATCTTTGAGGTTAAAGCCCTCGCTGCTGAAGACTTCGGGGAAGGGAAACTGGGACCGGGTGCCAATGGCGATGAGGTTGCGATCGCGCTTCACCTCAGGCGGCAGCGACCCCACCCGAAACACCTGCAGCTGCACCGACTCGGCCCGGCTGAGCCGGCCCAGCCGCTCTGCCATTTCCAGCAGCAGCGTCAGGTCGGCGGGCTGAGGGTCGTCGGGCAGCACCATGGCTGTGGTTGAGAGGTCTTGGGGCGCGGTAAAGGGAAAGCCAGTACTGAGCAGTTTGAGGTCGGGCAGATTTGCGATCGCCTGCCGGTTCAGCTTGAACTGGCTGTCGGCATGAACCGTGCCCCAGAGCTGCTGATCGGTAACCCGGCTGCAGGAGCGACGCTCCCGAGGGTCGAGGCGAAAGTTAACGCGCAGGCGAGAGTAGGGCGTAATTTTTTCAGCGGGCAGCGCCACCTTGAGGGTTTCCCGCTCAGCCCCCTCAAGGGCCGTCAGCCGCCTGCCGTCTACAGCCACCCCATCTAGCTCGACCTCGACCAGAGAGGTCAGCGGGTTCACCTGGGGGCCATAGCTGTAGCGCAACACCAGCTCATTGCCGGGCCGAAACTGATCGTCAGGCAGCGCCTTAAAGTCCACCTCCAGAGCCGGAGCGTGAGACCCTCGCACCGTCACATCTCCCAAAGGCTGCTGGTTCGAGGTCTGCAGATCCTTGAGCTGAAACGTCTCTGAAGCTGGCAAATAGCCAGGCCACTGTCGGGCTGGCGGCGGCTCTAGCTGCGACACCTGATTGACCAGCAGGCCGTGCCCCACCGCAATCTGATGGTCGCCGGGCTGAGCCAAAAACTGCACAGCCTTGGCCACCCCTATCGGGCCATTGCCAGAGGCCACCAACACCGGCACCCGGTTTTCAGCGGTCGTACTCCACATCAGTACGCCCACATCAGGAGCCAGGGGCTGACCGCTGCCGTCTTCAAACTTGCCGTCTTTAAGGGCAAAGGGCAGCGTTAGCTGCGCCAGGGCCGGTTGAGCGGCGGGCGTGCCAATGACCACCAGCCGCTCATCTGGGTTAGCCGCCGCCAGTGACTCAATCAGGCGCGTGTCCAGCGGGCGGTAGTGCGCCACCCGTCCCAAAGCTGCCTGCAGCCGGGTCACATCGGTTAACCAAGCGTCTTCCAGGGCCGTTGGCAGCAGGTAAGCGACCTGGTTAGTCTGCAGGCTGAGGGTATCAAACAGCGGGTAGGGAAACTGGTCAAAGTTGGGCGTTACCGGCTGGGGCTCAAAGTTAAACACCAGCTTGGAGTCGGGCAACACCTCGGTCCAGAGGGAAGGGTCGTAGGGGTCCTGGGTGCAGGTCGGGGAGTTGTTTTGCAGGGCGGCTACCACCAGTTCGTTGTGGTCCTGCAGCAAATCCAGCGGCACCTCAAACACCGCCTCGCCAATCTCGCCCTCTAGCTGATTCAGGGGCAGGCTGCCAACGCTGGTGCCGTTGACCAGCACCGTCAGGTTAGAGCGAGTGGCATAGAGCGCGGGCGAGTGGCGGTAGCGCAGCAGCACCTTGACCGTTTCTGCCTGCCAGTTGCGGGGCCGGGTGAACTGCAGCCGCCGCTCATCATAAATGCCGCTGAAGCGCAGGCGGTTGCCCACGACCGGGCTGCGGTTAAACTCCAGCACATACTGGCCCTTGGGGGCAGGGCTGACCACGGGGGCCGGCGGCAGGGCCTGGGGCAGGGGCAGCAGTTCGGCACTTGAGGGTTCGGCACTGGGGGCGGCATTCCGGGCAGCATTCCCAGGCGCAGGAGTGGACGCGGGCGGTTGGGACGTGGGCGGTTCTGTCTGGGCCAGACCAGCTGGCAGCGGTAACCCAGTCAGAATCGCAAGCGTTAGCCCCACCAACAGCCCTAAAGAACAGCGGCGGACGCGGCTAGAAAACCGCCCAGAGCCGGGAGCAACGCCCGAAGAAACACCCGGAGAAACACCCGGAGAAACGCCAGATGACCGAGAGGAGGGAGAGGAGTTGGCAGACATGGGAGTGCAGAGAGTGCAGGCGAAACAGCAGAAGAAAAGACTGACTAACGAGAGCGAGCAGCGGTGCGAAACACCAGATCAGGGGGGCTTTTAGGCAGCAGGGCAAACCAGGCCAGGTTTTGGGTGTAGTAGGCCGTGTCGTTGTCCCAAAAGCCATTGCGGTAGGCGGGCATGAGCTTTTGCCGGTAAATTTGCAGGGCCAGCAGCGGCGCAACCTGCTGCAGGGCGGGATAAAGCATGGCGTATTGGGCGGTGGCTTCGTAGTCCACCAACGCTTCTCCCGTCAGGCTGATGCGAGCGGGAATGCGCCGGTCTTGCCGCCAGCGCGCCTCCAGGTGATCAAGCCCGGTCGAGAGATAGGCCCTGGCTCGAGGCTCGGCAAACCAGGCTGAATCCAGCGCTACCCGCCACCACACCCGAAAGGCGTCGAAGCTATAGTCGCTTTTCACTGAACTGCCTGGCGGCAGGGGCCGGTACGTGCCCGAGGTCGGGTCGTAGGCAATCCAGTCAGCCGGCAGCCCCACGGGCGAAATAGCGGTGGATGCTTGCAGCATGGCGTAGCCGCTATCAACCAGGCTCATCCAAGGCCGCTGCGGGTCTACCTGGGCAAACAGGCGGTAGGCGTAGGGGGAGAAGTAGGAGGGGTTGAGAATCAGGGTATCGGGCTGGTTCCAAAAGGCCTCTGCCGGACCGGGCAGAAGCTGCCGACTGCCGTCGGGCAGCTCAGCGGTGGAGTAGGCCCAGATGTCAGCCAGCTTGGCCCGAGCCGCCTCTAGGTATGCGGGGCAGTTCCAGCGACGGGCCGCCAGAATCAGCGCAGTGGCGGCATCGATGTCGGCATCGGTGGCGAAGTTAACATCCAGGGTTTCCCATGCGCCCGTTTCACTGCGGCCCCAGTGCCAGGACCAGAGCGTGTCCTGCGGGACTCCGCTGGGATTTCGGCGGGCTAGGTTGCCTTCGGCCCAGGCATAGGTGCGCTGGAAAGTATCGGGGTCGTTGATCAGAACGGCCCGCCACATGGCATAGGCCTGCCCTTCAGAGGTGGAGCGGTCGTTGTCCTCCCGATCGATCACCCGGCCATCTCCCTGGATGAACCGCTCCCGGTAGGTCTGCCAGCTCTCTCGCAGTAGCGCCTCTTGGGGGCTGCTCTGCAGCAAAGACAGCTCGGTATTAGCCACGGAACAGGTGGCCACCTCGGCCGCAGCCACGGCTGGGGCCAGTGCCGCCAAGCCCAGGCTCAGCGGCAGCCCCAGAGCGGCCTGGTAAAGTCGCGTCAGCCATCTACGACGGGCAGGGTATCTCAGTGGGTAAGCAGAGCGAACGTGTGGGTAGCGCATCGTTGACTCGGGTTTGGCGGAGTTCATGGGTTGATTTGAATGAGGGGCCTGAATTCCTCAATACCGTTCCCAGGGCGGCTGAAAGCCCCGGCGACGCAGCAGGTCAAACTGCAGCTCCTCGACCCGCTGGTTGACCGCCTCTGACTGCGGATTGGGCGGTAGGTTTTGCAGTTGCTCCAGGGCGGTCAGTCGATAATCTTGGGCGGCATTGAGTTCTGCGATCGCAAGTCGCGTCCCCCAATCCTCGGGTTCCCTAGCCAGCACCGCTTCATACAATCTTCTGGCTTCACCCAGACGGCCCTGCTGAAACCGCACTCCGGCCAGAGCGCTGGTTGCCCCCAGCTGATCGGGGTCGAGGGCCAAAATCGTTTCATAGGCCTGACTAGCCCGCTGCAGATCGCCCTGCTGCTGCGCCAGCTCACCCTGGAAATAGTAAACCGTGGGATCTTCGGGCGAGTCGGCCACCAGCGCTGCCACTTCAGCCTCAGCCAGAGCCGGATCGCGCTCGGCTAGCAGCTGAATCTGCCGCCAGCGAATCCCTGCAGCTTTGGGGTCAAGGGCTAGCAGCGCCTCGTAC
>JACVRP010000674.1 GCA_014534385.1 Cyanobacteria bacterium Co-bin13 | reverse complement strand
GCTGGAGACCAGACTGGGTGGGGTCGTAGGCCAGGTAAAAGGCCGCAACTAGAATAATGAAATCTATTAGGCCCACCACTAGGGCGTACCAGCGTACCGTCCGCCCATTTTCATCGGGCAGGAAGGGAATCGCCAGAGACGCGACGATGGGAAAGAGAATGGCTGTCGTGAGCCAGGGAAAATGCGCGAGATCCATAGGGGTTGCCTGTCTTCACGGTATCTATGGGGGCGAAAACCTGAGCAGTGTGCCTGCTTAGTAACGAATCTAAAAGGACAAATTTAAAGTTTGGAGAAATCGCAACAGTTTTTATACGACCGGAAGAAATTCTAAAGAAAGGCATCGGTGAGCAAAATCTGTCACGGGAAGGAAACCCGGTTGGGCAGAAGCCCGGCTTCTATTCAAAAACCGGGCTTCTAAGGGAATCTAGGTGACGCCCGAGAGCAGCACCAGGCCCAACACGGCCCCAAACACAATCAGGGCATAGAACTGGGCCCGACCGTTTTCGAGGTACTTCAACCCTTCTCCAGTGATCAGGGTGACGAAGCCAGCCAGGTTGACCAGGCCATCGACAATGCGAATGTCAATCTCTAGCACCTGCTTGGCCAGCTTGCGGCTGCCCTGAACGAAGACAACATCGTAGATGTCGTCGATATACCACTTATTGAGGGAGAGGCGATAGAAGGGCTGGATGCGGCGTGCGATCGCACCCGGATCAATCGCCCCCGTTCGATACATCAGCACCGCCAGGAAGATCCCTACCAGGGCGATCGCAACTGAGCTGCCGCCCATCAGCAGAAACTCATTGAGATCAAAGGACTCAGAGGCCTCTAGCACTTCCTGCAGAGTTTCGCTGGGAGGGTGGATGAACTCCTCGAAGCGATTGGCAAAGGGCGTGCCTACCAGACCGATCAAGACTGAGGGCACGGCCAGCACCATCAGCGGCAGGATCATGGAAATCGGTGACTCATGCGGCTCATGGCCGTGATGGTCATCGTGGTCTTCGGCATCTAGGGTAAGCTCCTGGGAGTTCATAGCCCCAGGCCCCATCGATAGACCCATGCGCTGCAGCTGCTCTACCTTGATCTGCTGCTTCACGGCGGGATCGTTGCCCCGGAAAGGCCCTTCAAATGTGCTGAAGTACATCCGGAACATGTAAAAAGCCGTGATGCCAGCGGTGAGCCAGCCGACTGCCCAAAGCACCGGATTGGCGTTGAAGGTGGCTCCCAGGATTTCGTCTTTGGACCAGAAGCCAGCAAAGGGAGGAATCCCGCTGATGGCCAGGGTGCCGATGAGAAAAGTAATTGACGTGACCGGCATGTACTTACGCAGGCCGCCCATCATCCGCATGTCCTGGGCGTAGGCCGGATCGTGGCCAACCACGCTCTCCATGCTGTGAATCACCGAGCCAGAGCCCAAAAACAGCATGGCCTTGAAATAGGCGTGGGTCATCAGGTGAAACAGGCCCGCGCCGTAGGCTCCAACGCCCATGGCCATCACCATGTAACCCAGCTGGGACATAGTGGAATAGGCCAAACCCATCTTGATGTAGTTC
>JACVRP010000011.1 GCA_014534385.1 Cyanobacteria bacterium Co-bin13 | reverse complement strand
GCAGAAAGGTAATGGTTCTAAAACTCAGCTCTAAAACTTAATGACTGCTATTAAACTCAAGCCAATCAATCAGCAAGTAGTTGCGGTAGTCGGTGCCTCTAGCGGCATTGGCCGCGCCACTGCGCTCCAGTTCGCCCAACAAGGGGCCAAAGTTTCGGTTTCAGCCCGCAGCCAGTCGGGATTAGATTCTCTGGTCGAAGAGATTAAGGCAATGGGGGGAGATGCGATCGCAATTCCCGCCGACGTCGCCGACTTCAACCAGGTCAAAGCCATTGCCGACAAGACTGTTGAGTACTTCGGACGGCTCGATACCTGGGTTCACGTTGCGGCTACCGCCGTGTTTGCCCGCTTTGAGCAACACACCCCCGAAGAGTTTCGGCGCGTTATCGAAGTGAACCTGATGGGCCAAGTCTACGGCGCAATGGTCGCCCTGCCCCACCTGCGCCAAACCGGTCAAGGTGCCCTGATCAGCGTTGGCTCCGTTGAAGGCCACCGCTCCCTGCCGCTGCAAAGCGCCTACTCCTCCTCCAAGCACGGCACTGAGGGCTTCCTAGACTCCCTGCGGGTGGAACTGATCCACGACAAAGTGCCCATCAGCATCACCAACATCATGCCCGCCACCATCAATACACCGTTCTACAACAACGGCAAGACCAAGCTGGGCAGAAAACCTAAGGGTGTGCCCCCCTTCTATCAGCCTGAGCTAGTTGCCCGCTCCATTCTCCACGCCGCTGAAAATCCCGTCCGCGAACTGATCGTAGGCGACGTAGGCCGCGTTCTCGACCTGGCTCAAAAATTTGCGCCCGGACTAGTTGACATCGCGCTCGCTCTGATCGCCATTCCCGGCGAGCACAGCAGCGAACCCAAGTCTGAAGACGACCCCCACAACCTCTATACCCCCGTCGATACCGACAACCGAGTGCGCGGCGATTTCGACAACCAGGTCATCCCCAGCTTCCTCGACTGGTTTGACTGGCACCCCACCGCCAAATGGGGCACCGTTGCTGGCATCGCGGCCCTAGCCTTGCTAGCAGCTCAGAGTCTGATAGGCGATAACAACCCTGTTTGAGGGGTAGATGGGTAGATGGGTGGATGGGTACTAGGCGAATATTTGTCCTCTACCCTCTGTCCTCTGCCTTACCCTTCTACCCCCTACCCCCACCCTGCTACCCCCTACCCATCCACCCTCTACTCCCTTACTCCCCATGAAAGCAGTCTGCTGGCGCGGAGCCACTGATGTTCGGCTCGAAACCGTTCCCGATCCCAAGATTCTCAACCCTCGGGATGCCATTCTCCGAGTCACTGCCACCACGATCTGTGGCTCTGACCTGCACATCTACGACGGCTACATTCCCACCATGCAGCCCGGTGACATCATCGGGCACGAGTTTATGGGTGAAGTGGTCGAGATTGGCAGCGAGGTGAAAAAGCTGCGGGTGGGCGACCGCGTCGTCGTCTCCTCGATCATTGGCTGCGGCCACTGCGCCTACTGCAGCAGCCAGCGCTGGTCTCTCTGCGACAACTCCAACCCCAACAGCTGGATGCAGGAGCCCGTAATGGGCTTTGGCACCGCTGGCATTTTTGGCTACTCCCACGCCTTTGGCGGCTACGCTGGGTCATTTGCCGAGTACATCCGAGTGCCCTACGCTGATTTCGGTGCAATTAAGGTGCCCGATGGACTGCCCGACGAAAAGGTACTGCCTGTCTCTGATGCTTTCCCCACCGGCTTTATGGGTGCGGATATGTGCAACATTCAGCCAGGGCAGATTGTTGCGGTTTGGGGAGCCGGGCCGGTGGGCCTGTTTGCCATGATCAGTGCCTACATGTTGGGAGCTGAGCGAGTCATTGCCATTGACCACGTGCCTGAGCGGCTGCAAATGGCAAAGGACTTTGCCAATGCCGAGCCAGTCAACTTTATGGAAATCGATGCCGGAGAAGCGCTCAAGCAGATGACCGGTGGACGTGGCCCCGATGCCTGTATTGATGCGGTGGGGCTAGAAGCTCACGGCATGGGGCCAGAAGGTCTATATGACAAGGCCAAGCAGGCGATTCGGCTAGAGACCGACCGACCCCACGTGCTGCGGCAGATGATGTTGGCCTGCGGCAAAGGGGGGACGCTGTCCATCCTGGGGGTCTACGCTGGCTTCATTGACAAAGTCCCTATGGGAGCCGCCATGAACAAGAGCCTGACCTTCAAAATGGGGCAAATGTACGGCCAAAAGTACATCCCCATGCTGCTGGACCGGGTTGCCAATGGCGAGGTTGACCCCTCCCGCGTTTTCACCCATCAGCTGCCCTTAGAGGAAACCCGCCAGGGCTTTGAGCTGTTTAAGCACAAAAAGGACAACTGCATCAAAGTCCTTCTGAAACCCTAACCCCCGCCCGTGTCCCCATCCGCCCCCCAACTGCAGCAGCGACGCGTCATCATTGATGGCCTGTCTATCTTTACGCGGTTGGGCGGGCAACAGTTCCATGCACCTGCCATCGTGCTGGTGCATGGCATGGGTGTTTCCAGTCGCTACATGGTGCCCTTGGCAGAGGTTCTAGCCGGTCAGTACCCCGTTTTCGCCCCCGATTTGCCCGGTTACGGCAGCAGCGATGAACCCGGCCCGGTCTTAGGCGTGCTTGAACTGGCCGATTTCCTGGACCGCTGGATGGACGCAATGGGCTTAGAGCAAGCTATTTTCCTGGGCAACTCCTTTGGCTGCCAAATCATTGCTGAGTTTGCCTTGCGCCACCCTCTGCGAATTGATAAAGCAATTCTGCTGGGGCCGACTACCGATCGCCACGCCCGCACTTTTCCCAAGCAGCTCTGGCGGTTTATCCGCGATGCGCCCAACGAACGCCTTTCTTTGGGCTGGGTGCTGCTGCGAGAGTACCTGCGGTCAGGCCCCAGACGCCTGATTCGAAATATTCAAATGACCCTCGCCGACTCGCTAGAAAAAAAGCTACCTGGGGTGCAGGTACCGACCCTAATTATTCGGGGTGAGCGCGACCCCCTAGTGTCTCAACTGTGGGTCGAGGAGTTGGTTGGGCTGCTGCCCCAGGGCCAGTTAGTGGTTCTGCCAGGAGCGGGGCACGTTCCCAACTACAGCCATCCTGCTGCGCTAATGCAGGCGATCGAACCCTTTCTCAGGCCTGTTGCCGCACCGACTGTTCAGTAGAAGCCTTCTGTGTGGGCAGAGAAGTACACATGAACCAAACAGCTCCTCAGGTAGAGGGTAAAAGGCAGCCAACCTTTTACAAGGGAAATAGTAAATGGTGATAACTATGGCCCTTGAAGAACTGCGAAAAAGCGACGTAATCGCCCACCTGCTCGACGCCCTTGATGATGGGCAGGACATCGGCCACTACGGCAGGCTGGTATTTACGATGGTGGCTCATCACTTCATGGAAGAAGATGAGCTGGTGCAGTGGCTACAAAAAGACCCTGACCTGAGCGAGCAAGAAGCGCGGTCGCTGTACCTACAGGTGCAGGGCAAGGACTACAATCCGCCCAAACGCGATCGCATTCTAGAGTGGCAGCAGCAGCAGGACTTTCCTATCTGCCCCAACTCAGACGATCCCGACGCCTGCAACGTCTACAAAGACCTCTCCTTCCCCGACCACGTCTACGAGCACATCTCCGAATACTACGAGCAAAAAGCCCGTTAGCGGCTTTCTGAGACTACAGGCCCCTGCTGTTAACAACCTCCCGTTCACGGCTAGGGGTCTGCCAACGGTTCAGCACGTCTTTGACCAGCACTTCCCGCAGCCAGATTTGCACCACCAGCAGCAGCGGAATTGCCATAAACAGCCCCAAAAAGCCAAAGAAAACCGAAAAGATCACCACTGAGAGTAGGGTAAACAGGGGCAGCAGCGAAACCTCGTGCTTCATCACAAACGGCACCAGGACAAAGCTCTCAAACTGCTGAATCAATAAATATAGGACAAGCACCGCAACGGCTTTCCAGGGGTCAACTAGCAGCGCCAGCAGCATCGGCGGGAAGACGGAAAGCGTTGGGCCAATATTGGGAATAAACTCCAGAAGGCCCGCCAGCAGCGCATTGACCAGAGGCAGCGGCACCCCTAAGATAAGCAGACCTAGATAGCTGGTAGCGGCTACAACGCTCATCGTCAATAGGGTGCCTCGAATCCAGCCCACTAGCGAGAGTTCGCACTCATCTAAGATCTGGTTGATGCGAGGCCGGTAAAAGGCAGGAAAGCCCATGATGAAAATGCGCCGATACTGAATTGGGTTAATCAGCAGCATGATGGCGGCTGCCAAAACGAGCAGGACGTTGAGCACAATGCCCACTGAGTTGGTGACAAAGGTAAAGAAATTACCAACCGCCAGCGTTGCCCAAGTCTGTAGCTCCCGAATCAGATTATCTACGCCTTCATTATTTGCCAGCAAATCCCCTGGAACTCTCGCCTGGAAATCGCTATAAACAACCTCCAATCGGTTCACAACATCTGGCAAGACCTGCAGGAGCAGCTGAAACTGCTCAGCTAGGCGCGGCAGGATAATTGCGAAGAGGCTAAACAGCGTTAGCAGCAGCAGAAGTAGGGTAATTGCGATCGCAGGCCCCCGCTTAATGTGCATGCGCCGCAGGTAACGCACCACCCGATTGAGAATAGTTGCTAACACAGCCGCCGCAAATAGCAGCAACAGCACCTGCCGGATTTGCCACAGAATATAGATGGCAATTCCGAGGGCGAGTAAACTGACCCATTGCCCTAACCGCACAGGCCCGCCTCCTTAAAGTCATTTAAAGCCCATGACCCTGTCCGCAGGCAGGGGCTGACTTGACAGTAAATTAGGCCGTATGCGAAGACATCTGTTGCTGGGAGGAAAAACCCGCTGCTTACTGGAGAATTAGCCCTCATCCTTGGCTATTTCCTGGCGCATGTGCAGGTATTGCTTGCCCTGCTCAGTGATCTCAACCGTTTCCCTTAAGTCTCCATCCGCAGGCAGGTTTTCAATCGGCTGAACCGACTTAATTAAGCCCAGGGTACAAAGCCGCTTCAACTCATTAGAAAAATGATCCGTTTTCTTATAGAAGAAAGGATCAGGACCCTCTAGCTTCCTCAGGTGGTCAAATTCATAATCAGTTACAAAGCTATTGATTATGAACTCTACATTTTTAGACTGAGGAGTCAGGTCTTCCTGAATTTCAACTGGGCCTATCTTGGCCTTATTGATATTAGTTTCGGAGAAATTTTCTAGGACTTTCAGTAGCGGCTGACGAAAAATTAATATAGCCAGAAGAATAACAAAAGGCCAAGAAAATATAATTGGACCTACTACCGAAATCCAATCGAGAAGCGTTGCTGAGTTTTCCATTTCAGTAGAGCTGCCGCAAAAATACCGTCAAGCATCCTGCAAATAAGGCTATAAAATTCTTTGGCAACCAACGTCTATCCCAAGGATGGCTGCTGTTCTCGGTGCGCCGCTTAGTTCTGGTTAGCTGGCCCAAAAAACTGGTTAAACTCAAGCGCCGAAACCGGCCTACCAAACAGGTATCCTTGGCCCATCCGACAGCCGTGGGACAGCAGGAACTTAAGCTCCTGCTCAGTTTCGATGCCTTCAGCAATTAGATCCAGGTTCAACTCCTTAGCAAGCTGAATAATGATGCGAGTAATGGGAATATTGTCAGGAGTTTGATGGATGTTGCGAACAAAGGACTGATCGATCTTTAGAACATCAAAGGGAAACTGCTTGAGGCAGCTGAGGGAAGAGTACCCCGTACCAAAATCATCAATGGCAACTTCTATGCCTAAAGCCCTGAGATCTTCAAGGGTCGCCAGGGCTTTTTGAGTGTCTTCTAAAATTGAGCTCTCAGTCACCTCCAGCACCAGCCACTGGGGAGCCAGTCCCGTTCTTTGAAGGACTTGTTCAACCTGCCCCGCTAGATCTGGCTGATGAAATTGCCTGGCAGACAGGTTCACGCTAATTTTGAGAGATTTGGCCAGTTCCTGCTGCCAGTGGCAGGCCTGGCGGCAGGCTGTTTCCAAAACCCATTCCCCAATCGGAATGATCAGCCCAGTTTGCTCTGCAATTGAGATCAGATCAACCGGCGAAATATATCCTTGCCCAGGCAGCCGCCATCGAATCAACGCTTCTGCCGCTATCAGGTGCTGACTGGCCAGCTCCACCTGGGGCTGGTAGAAAACCTGCAGCTCATCATTTTCTAGGGCATGGTGCAGCTTCGACTCTAGCGTCAGCCGCTCCAGCGCCCGCACATGCTGCTGTGGGGTGTAGAAATAAAACCCTAGATCCAGTGGCTTGCTGCCTTTGTAAACAGCCCCCTCAGCGCAGCCCAGCAGCCGGTCGAGCGCCTCACCATTTTCTGGATATAGGGAAATGCCAATGGTTGGCTTGACAAAAATTTCCTGCCCAGCCACTACAAAGGGAACCTGCAGTGCCTGCAGCAGAGATTTTGCCAGCTCACTGGCTTGGGACTGCCCCGTTGCAGGGCGGCTCAGCAGTGCAAACTGGCGGCCGCCAAGATAGGCTATCACGTCCAGGGAAGGCGAAGCAGCGGCAAACGCTAGCAGCCGTTGGGCAAAAGACTCAAGCAGCAATTTTCGCATTCGATGGCCTAGCGTAGCGCTGATGTGCTCTAGCTGCTCCAGCTCCACCACCAGGACTGCCAGCGGCACGTTTTGCTGTTGAGCGTAAATCTTGGCTAGGTCGAAGTGTTTCTCCAGAAGCTGGTAGTTGGGGAGCCCAGTGTCGCGGTCGTAATGCCGCAGGAACTGAGCGGCTTCCCTGGCCTGCTCTAGCTGTTGGGTAAACTGACTGACCAGGCCCAAGTGTTTCTTCAGGCGAACGGCCACCGTCTCTAGCAGATCCTCGGGCGAAAATGGCTTTCTGAGGTAGTCATCAGCCCCTAGCTGCATCGCTTGACGCAGGGCTTCCTGCTCCGAGCGGGCCGTTAGAAAAATGAAAGGTGTGTTAGCGGTTTCGGGATACTGCCGCAGTTCTGCTATCACCCCATAACCATCTAGGCAGGGCATCATCACATCGCAAATGATCAGATCGGGGATCTGCTGCCTGGCAAGTTCTATACCACTAATACCATCTGTAGCCGCCAGGGTTGTATAGTCAGCCAGCTCTAAAATTTCGCAGATGTTCGCCTGAACCTGAGGTTCATCCTCAATCACCAAAATTGTGGTCATAGTTCTGGGGACGCATAGCAGTGAGACAAGCTCCCGCTCCATTAGTTAGCACCAGGAGTCGACCTGCGTTACAGGAATACCGGGACATTAATGCTCAGATTACCCCAGTTAACCGGCTAGCCTTACACCAGAGGAGCTTATCCACTGCACGCTGCTATCGGAGGTTTCAGCCAAAAACTGATCGAGCTGCTCCAGGGTTAGCGGGGCAGGCATGGGGAATCGGTCGGGAAGCTTTTTCAGCTCCGTGTAGTGGCGAACAAAGGAAGCCCCATCTCGGGGATATTTCCGCTCATCTACGCCGAGAAAACGGCCCTGACGCGCGGCCTGATTTAGCACCGTTCGCCACTCTGCAATAGAGGCTATGCCCAAAGACTCCAGACCGTTAGAAAACAGCGTTAGATAAATGTCGTCGTAGGAAGATCTGCTGTCTAGGTAGCGGTTGAGCAGTTCCAGGGAGGTGCGATCGTTGAAGACTTTCCAGTAGGGCACCAGTCCCAGCCGCAGCGCCCACCAGGGCTGGAGGTAAACAAAAGACTCAACGAACAGGCGATTGCTGGGCAAACCCCGCTGCTGATACCACCAGCGGTAAAGGTCGGCCACCACGGAACTTAGATCTTGAGGATCATTGAAGCAAATTCGGCGCACCTGAAACCCATTCTCACGGGCAAAGGCTTCCACGTCTTGCCGCAAGTCTGCGTCAAAGCCCCACTCCGACTCGGGCAGCCAGCCGCTGGCAACGGGCGGCTGCCAGCGACTGTGCTTTGATCCGCGTCGGTGAAGAAACTTGGCTAGCTCAGGGGTAGGCTGGAAATACTCAACTGGGGTGAGCTTGCCTTTGCCACCAAACTGAAAGGAGTGGCGCTCATCTGCCTGGGTTGCCAGCCACTGATACTCACACTCCAGCAGAAACAGGGTTGCGCCGGGTTCTAGCGTAGCCTTAAGGAACTGCTTATACTGCTCGCCTAAACGGGTGCGCTTGAGCCGAAAATAGGTGACACGGCCGACCTTTAAGCGATCCTGATTAGGATCGTGCATCTGATAAACCTTGAGATCAGGGTTATTTCTCAGCAGTCGGCGGGCAGGGTCTCTGGCCCAGGTTAGCTCCTGTTCAGGATCGTCTTTGTCTACAGAGTGGCGCAGGCAGGTCAACAGGGTTTGGGGCAGCCAGGGCATGCCCAGGGCAGCACAGAGATGGACGGCTGCTCCGTTGGAGGAGCCGATCATGGCTCCAGGATAACGGCGTTTGGGGTATAGGTTAACCACCCAGCGCGATGCTGTCTCTGCCTGCACACCATCGACAACCCAGGGGTCAGAAGCATCCAGCCAGCCTGACCAGGTTGAGAGGGTTTCGACTAACTTGTCGGGGAGCCGATTACCAATGCCTGCAAAAGCAGCAGCCAGCTCAGGGGCAATGCCTCCCGATCGCAGTTCTTTGCCATGCAGATATTGGGCAATACCTTTGAGCGCTACGGTGGCCGAGTCAAGCCCAATCACATAGCCAGGCTTACGTCCT
This sequence comes from Cyanobacteria bacterium Co-bin13, assembly GCA_014534385.1. Lineage (GTDB taxonomy): Bacteria > Cyanobacteriota > Cyanobacteriia > Phormidesmidales > Phormidesmidaceae > JACVSF01. Next base: position 12,289 of record JACVRP010000011.1, on the reverse strand, counting down.
TTTGAAACGAGGTAGTCAGTTAGGCTGGCGTAAAGGGATGAAACAGGCATGAGGCTGAGCTAGTCTTTTGCCCTCAAGCTACGCAGACAAAGCCTATCTAGAATCGTGCTAGGGGCAGAGAACGGAGGTTAGCCTTTTAGCAGAAGTCTTTTAGCTCACAGATACTTACTTTAAGAGGGATGTTTTGCAGCCATGCTTAACGTTGTGCAGAGCGTTTGTTCTGTCTCTGAAGTTTTTTAGGGGCCCTAATGAAGTTGCTGCGAAAGCTGATGCTGCGAGTTCAGGCGCTGCTGCGATCGCTATTTTTTCTCCAGTTCTTGCCAGCTTCTTTTCTCTACGCCTTTCAGCGCGATCGCAACGAGCGCCGCTTCGCGCCCCCTGCTGCCCCCGCCGCCTCGACCCGACCTGGCCAACTGCAGAAAGCAGTGCCCACCGAGCGGGGCGCGCATTTTGTCTTTGAGCAGGCCACTCTGGATCTGGAGTTTCTGACAGCGGACCTGGTGTGTCTGACCTGGCAGCCGGGTCTACTACCAGTGCCCTATGCCATTGCTCGCCAGGACTGGGACGTAGTCACTACCACCTTGAAGCCCAGCGACACCGGCTGGACGCTTACCAGTGAAGTGCTGACCGTGACGGTAGGGCCAGAGGGGGAGGTGAGGTTGTGCAGTCGCAACGGCAACCTGCTGCGCCAGGACAATTCTCCAGAGTGGTGCGGGGAGAGCTGGACTCACCGCACGCCCTTGCCCCCAGAGGCCCACATCTACGGCCTGGGTGAGCGCATCACTGGGCTAAACCTGCGGGCAGCCCGAGACAGCCAGGGCCAGCCCAAAACCTTTAGCCTGTGGAACACCGACCCCGCTAATATCAGTGAACCCGGGCAAGACCCGCTCTACATCACCATGCCGGTGTACCTGGGTCTGCACCACCAGGGCAGCTATCTGACGTTTTACGAAAACTCTTTTAAAGGGGAAATGCAGTTTGGGGAGCAGGCTGCAGTGGCACAGTTCTCTGGCGGAGCGCTGCGCTACTACCTGGCGGCGGGCGATCCCCCGCAGCTGCTGGAGCGCTTTAGCGAGCTAACCGGACGCGCTCCTCTGCCACCGCGTTGGGCTTTGGGCTATCACCAGTCTCGCTGGGGCTACCGCACCGAGGCTACGGTGCGAGCTGAGGTAGAGCTGTTTCAGCGCTACGACTTGCCGATTAGTGCCGTACATCTCGATATTGACTGCCAGGTCGGGCATCGCTCCTTTACCCTCGACCCCGATCGCTTTCCCAACCTCTGCCAGTTCACCCGTGAGCTGCGAGAAGCCGGGGTGCGGCTAGTGGCAATCAACAACCCCGGCATTAAGCACAGCCGCCACAGCAACCTATTTCTAGAAGGCCGGGTGCTCAATGCCTTCTGCACCTACCCCAACGGGGAGCTGGTGGTGGCTCCGGTGTGGCCGGGCCAGACCGTCTTTCCCGACTTTACCAATCCCCAGGTGCGGGCCTGGTGGAGCTACCAGTTTGCCTACCTGCTGGATGTGGGCATCGCCGGTTTTTGGAACGATATGAATGAGCCGGTGACCTTTGCCAGTTGGGGTGAAACTACGCTGCCCCTAGTCACTCGGCACAGCCTGGAGGGCCGGGGCGGCAACCACCGCGAGGCCCATAACCTCTATGGCATGCTGGAGTCGCGGGCTGCCTATGAGAGCCTCTGCCAGCACCGACCGGAGCGACGGCCTTTTATTGTGTCGCGCTCGGGCTGGGTGGGGATGCAGCGCTATGCCTGGACCTGGACCGGCGATACCCTCTCCACCTGGGAGGCTCTGCGGCTGACCGTCGGGACGGTGGTCGGCCTGGGCCTATCAGGGGTGCCCTTTAGCGGCCCCGACATCGGCGGCTTCTTGGGCAACCCCTCAGCTGAGCTGTACGTCCGCTGGTTCCAGATGGCTACGTTCTTGGCCTTTTACCGCACCCACTGCTCCATCGGCGTTGACCCGCGCGCCCCCTGGACCTACGGCGAACCTACCCTCAGCACCATCCGCTATTTTCTGCAGCTGCGCTACCGGCTGCTGCCCTACCTCTATACGCTGGCCTGGGAAGCTGCTCAGCAGGGGCATCCACCGGTTCGGCCCCTGTTCTGGTACAGCAGCGATGACCCCGAGCTTTGGGCTATTGAGGACCAGTTTTATTTAGGTAAGGCGCTACTGGTCTGCCCGGTGGTGCAGGCGGAGTTGCGATCGCGCCCCGTCCACCTACCCCAGGGCTACTGGTACGACTTCTGGAGCGATGTCTGCTGGGAGGGCGGCAAAACTCTACCGCTAGAGGCTCCGCTGGAGCGTCTGCCGCTGCTGGTCAAGGCGGGCACCGTGCTGCCGATGGCAGCGGCGGAAACGCTCACCCTGCACCTGTATCCGCTGCCCCAGGGCGAGAGCCAGAGCCAGATCTACAGCGATGCGGGAGAAGGATATGGCCCTTCTCGGCTGGATCGATTTCGCCTGACTCGCCAGGACAGCCAACTCACCCTGGCTTGGGAGACCTCGGGGGACTATCCCTTTCCCTATCAGCAAGTGACGCTACAGGTTCACGGCCTGGCGCTTCAAAAAGCTTGGGTAGACGGCCAGGAAGTTGCACTCCGGGAGGGTCAGGTAGACTGCGGGCCCTTTCAGCAGGCGCACCTGGTGTGCGCAGCTTAACTCTGACAACAGCAGGGCAGAACGACTGCAACTAGAGTGCCGGCTCCTAGCTCACTGGTGATTTCTATGGTGCCGTGGTGTAGGTCTACGCATTTCTTGACAACAGACAGCCCCAGCCCTGTTCCCTGGATAGTCCCGACGTTGCTGGCCCGGTAGAAAGATTCAAACAGCTGGTCAAGGTCTGCTGCCGGAATGCCTAAGCCCCAGTCCTGCACCTCAAAGCGGGCCTGTCCCTCTTCCAGGTATAGGGAAAAGTGAACCGGACTGCCTGCAGGAGAGTACTTAATAGCATTGACTAGCAGATTGATCAGAATTTGCCGCAGCAGCTTTTGATCCATACACACGTTACCGAGCGGCTCTGGCATAGTCGCGCTTAGGTGCACCGAAAACTGCAGGCTGTGGTGGTCACTGCTGAGCTGCAGTTCCTGGGTCAGCGTTTGGCAAAACGGCAGCAGGCTAAAGGCAGTTGGGGTAAACGCCAGTCGGTCAGCCTCTGCTCGGTTGAGCAGCAAGATGTCATCTAGGAGATGGGTGGTGTGCTGAACGTAGGTCTGAATGGTCTGCAGGTGCTGCTGCTTTTTGTCTTCGCTGAGGCGGCTGCCAAAGGTTTTGAGAATGCCTGCAGAGGAGGCAATTACCGCCAGAGGGGTACGAAATTCGTGGGAGGTCATGGAGATAACGCGAGATTTGAGGTGGCTCAGCTCCTTTTCTCGCGCCAGGGCACGGTGCATCTCCTCTTCGCTGCGCTTGCGATCGGTGATATCCGTCACCCGCACCAGGTTGATCACCTGCCCCTTAACAGGAATGGTGCGGGCAGCCAGGTTGCCCCAAAACTCATTGCCTTTCAGGGTGATGTACTCAATCTCCCGGCTCCAAAAACCCCTCTGGCTCATCTCATCTTGAATAGTTTTTGTTTCTGCAGCACTAAACGGCTGCTTTTGCAGCAGTTCTCCGCCCACAATGCTAATCAAGTCTGCTTTGCAGCTGGCTTCAAATAGCTCCACGGCCCGGTTATTGCAGTCAATTGTCAGCACGGTTTCTGCGTCTACTAGAAACAGCGCATCGGTGGAGTTGTTGAAGATAGCATCTCGCAATTCTCGGGAGCGCTGAATTTCAGCTTCAGCCTGCTGCCGCTGGGTGATATCAAGCACCAGGCCATCCCAGAGAACGGAGCCGTCTTCCCGCAGCTCGGGTTGGGACATGGCCTGCACCCAGACCAAACGGCCTGAAGGCGTTTGACAGCGCCCTTCCCAGGTCAGGCGGGTCAGCGTGGCCGCAGAAGCCTGCATAGCCTGGTTTAAGGCGGCCTGGTCGTCTGGGTGAATCAGGCCAAAAATAGTTTCAGCCTCCTGCTGAACAAGGGCCGCATCGACTTCAAGAATTTCGGTGATGCGATCGCTCATGTAGGGAAATTCGCGCCGCCCATCGCTGTGCAGCACAAACTGATACATGGCCCCCGGAGCGTTGGCCGCAATTCGCTGAAACCGGGCCTGGTTGCGGCGAACCGTTTCCTCAGCCAAACGGCGGGCTGAAATATCGCGAACCATGACCAGCACCGTATCGTCTTCGCAAAGGGTCAGGCGAGACTCCTCATAAACTGTTTTGCCGTCAACGACAAGCTGGTATTCGTGGGTGTGGCCAAGGCCCGTATCCAAAACCTGACGCACACAGTTCAGCCGATTTTGGGCAATATCTGGGGGCAAAATATCAAGGATATTGGCTCCCGGCAACAGCTTTTCTGGGTTGATCAGATGCACCCCGCTGTTCCTGAAGATATCTAGATAGGTACCGTTGCGGTCTATCCGCACCAGCAGGTCAGGAATGGCGTCAATCAAAGCGCGCTTGGTTCCTTCGCTCTTCTGCAGAGCAGCTTCGGCCAGCTTGCGCTGGGTGACGTCGCGGGCCGTGCCGACAAACTGCAAAACGTTCCCCTGATCATCTCGCTTAAAAACGGTGTCGTGGCTGTGAAACCAGCGCCAAGAACCGTCCGCCAGACGAATTCGATACTCGATCTGAGCAATTTCTCCCTCAAGCAGTCCGCGAATCTGCTCCAGGTAAGTGAACAGATTGCGCCTATCCTCGGGGTGGATATAGGACTGGAAAAAGTCAGCCCCCATGCTTAAGATAGACTCCGGCTGGTGACCGACGAGATCTTGAACGGCGCGGTTGATGTAGACACAGCGGCTCACTGAGACGTCGTAGATATAGAGAATGTTGGGACTGCTGTCGGCAATACTTTCGATGAACTGGCGGCTTTCCCGTAGGGCCGCCTCGATCTCCTGCCGCTGCTGGATTTCTAGAAGCAGCAGACGGTTGCTGTCTGCCAGCTCCTGGGTGCGGGCCGTAACCCGCTGCTCTAGCTCCCGATTGAGGTTAAACAGAGCCAGTTCAACCTGCTTGCTTTCGGTGATGTCACGCACAACAACCAGCAGTTCGTCCTCCCCGCAGGGAACAATCCGCACTTCCTCACACTGCTCTCTCCCATCTAGATTTAGGGTCTGTTCATAGACCTGCAGTTCTCTAGTTTCTAGGGTTCGCTGTAGATAGTGCAGGCGCAGGCGGGCAATCTCTTCGGGCAGCCCGTCTATTGCCATATTTTCTGAAACGATTGGATTGGGCAGCGGAATAAACCGCACCCCGCCACCGCTAAAGAAGTCTAGATAGCGGCCCTCCGCCGTCATTCGCATAATCAGGTCGGGTAGGGCCTGGAGCATAGCCCGATTTTTGGCTTCACTGCGACGCAGGGCTTCTTCAGCCTGCTTGCGTTCGGTCGTGTCTCGCACCACCACCAGGGCTTCGTCTTCACCACAGGGAACGATTCGCACCTCTTCGCAGTGGGGTTCGCCGTCGATGACCATAGTCTGCTCATAGATCTGCCGCGACTGCGTTTCAATGGCTAATCGCAGGTGTTTCAGCCGCTGCTGCGCCGCCTCGTCGCTGAGAATGTCAAAGACTGTGTTATCCGCCGTTACCGGGTGGGGCAGCGGTACGGTTGTGAGATCTCCACCGCTAAAGAAATCCAGGTAACGCCCGTCTACCGTCATTCGCATGATCAAATCGGGCAGGGCCTGGAGCATGGCCTGATTGCGGGCTTCACTGAGCCGCAGGGCCGCTTCTGTGCGCTGGCTCTGGTCGGCGTTGTGGCCAACGGGGTGCGGCTCTTGACAGGCGAGCTGAGCTCTGGCCCTGGCAGCCTCGATCGCCCAGTGCAGAGCTGCTGGCGTCAGCTCCTCCCAGCTGAGGTAGGCCTGGGCACCGGCCTCAATTGCCTGAGCTGTAGCCGCCTCATCCCCCTGATTCACCCAGATCAGGGCCGGTAGCGGGTAGGCCCCTAGCCGCCCCAACCGGTTCAGGACTGTTAGCCCGTCTAGTACCGGCGGGCGATGGCTGATTAGAACCGCCTCTGGCAGAGCAGCCTGACAGTAGGCCAGCGCCGCTGCCTCTGTTTCCCTTTCTACGATGGCGTATTGAGGGGTCTGTTCCAGACAGCGGCGCAGGGGGTGGCGGTCTTCTGAAGCACCCACCAGAAGTACAGTGCAGGAATTCATAGAGGGTTTTGCGGGGGTTGGCAAAGGAGGTGCGATCGCACTGAGGTACGACCGTTTTTTAAGAGTGTTCCCCAGCTCCTACCTCACTGACTCTCTGCTAGCTGAAGAATAATGCGAACTAACTTCAAAGGTTCGACGGGTTTGCCAACGTGCATCTGAAAGCCTGCGGCTAGGGCGCGCTGCTGATCGTCTCCCCGCACGTAGGCGGTGAGCGCGGCTGCCGGGACTTGGCCGCCAGATTGGGGCGGGAGCGCACGAACTTTTTGAATCAGGGAAAAGCCGTCTTCCTGGGGCATGCCGATGTCGCTGATCAGGATGTCGGGCAGGTCTTGCTGGAGGCGGGTGAGCGCTTCTTGGGCAGAGGCGGCTGCGATCGCAACTGCGCCAAACTCTTCTAGCGTGGCGACCAAAAACTCGCGGGTATCGGCCTCATCGTCAACCACCATGACCCGTAATCCCTTTAGAGACAGCCCTGGCTTCAGGTCGGCTGGCGAGAGGGTAGGCGCATTGGCCGGAAGCGCGCTAGAAAGCAGCGGCAGCGCCACGACAAAAGTAGCGCCCTGACCTTCCCCGGCGCTCTCAGCCCAGGCCGTGCCCCCATGAAGCTCTACCAAATTTCGCACAATCGCCAGCCCTAACCCCAGGCCGCCCTGGCTACGGGTTGAACTGGCATCGGCCTGGCGGAAGCGATCAAACACGTGGGGTAAAAAATCAGGCTGAATGCCTTTTCCGGTGTCTTTTACCTGGATCTGCACCAGCGCGTCTACCTGCTTTAGGGAAATCGTCACCTCACCGTGGTCAGGGGTAAATTTGACAGCGTTGGACAGCAGATTCCAGACGACCTGCTGGAGCCGCTCTGAGTCACCCGAGACAAGGCCTACCTGAGGGTCGAGGTGGCTTTTCAGGCAAATTGACTTGGTGCTGGCGGTAGGCTGCACGGTATCGACCGCCGCTTGAATCACAGTTGCCAGCTGAAGGGGCCGCAGGCTGAGCCGGATCTTGCCTCGAATGATGCGGGAAATGTCGAGCAGATCTTCAATGAGCTGGGTTTGAGCCTGGGCATTGCGCTCGATCGAGGCTAGGGCCTGCTCCGTTTTTTCGGGGCTGAGCTTGCGATCGCGCAGCAGCCGCGACCAGCCTAAAATCGCATTGAGGGGCGACCTCAGCTCGTGGGAGACAATCGCTAAAAACTCATCCTTCATCCGGCCTGCCCGTTCTAACTCCAGGCGGGCCGCCCGTTCCCGTTCCAGGGCCTGAACTCGCTCCTCAACCGCCAGCTTTTGGTCGTGAATATCGGTGCAGGAGCCAAACCACTTCAAGATCTGCCCCGCTTCATCGCGCAGGGGCAGAGCCTGACCCAGGTGCCAGCGATATTCGCCGCTGCTGGCCTGGCGCAGCCGATACTCCACCTGATACAGATTGCCTGTTCGCAGGGAGTCTTGCCAAAGGACTTGGGTGCGCTCGACGTCTTCTGGATGCAAAATCGTCTGCCAGCCCTCGCCTCGAGTCTGTTCCAGAGAGGCCCCAGTGTAGTCATACCAGCGCTGGTTGAAGTACTCATGGTAGCCATCAGGCTGGGTCACCCAAAACATTTGAGGCATCGCATCGGCCAGCGTGCGGAAGCTCAGCTCACTCTGCCGCAACGCAATTTCAGTGCGTTGACGTTCGGATTCAATGCGCTTTGAAGCACTGATATCAACGTTGACGCCAACCATGTGCAGCGGTTGACCGTTGCCATCAAACAGAACCTTAGCTCGGCACTGCAGCCAGTGAATGCTGCCATCTGGCCAAAGTACTCGCCAGTCGGTAAACAGTTCCCCCTTTTGCAGTGACTGCTGCAGCTCGGCCTCTACCCGAGGCAGATCCTCGGCATGAACCATTTGGGCCCAGTCTTCATAGGTACCGCCAAAGGTTCCTTTTTCTAGGCCATAGAGAGCTTCAATCTCAGGAGACCAAAGATTGGCTCCACTTTGAATATTCCACTCAAAGCTGCCAATTTTAGCAACGGACTGAGCCAGATCGAGCCGTTCCTCGGCCCGTTTACGGCCTGTGATGTCTTGGGTAATGGCCATGCCTGCCGCTACGACGCCGCTGCTGTTGCGCAGGGGCAGAACGTGTACATCGTAGACGTGGTCGGCAAAGGGGATCTCAAAGCGGGAGAACTCACCGGCTAGGGCCTGCCGGTAGGCTGGGACAACCCTGGCGGCGGTTTCAGCTGAGACAACCTCCCAAACGGTTTTGCCAACAATCCGATCCCGGAAAAGATTGACCTCGGCCAGGGCCGTTCCCTCTGCCAGCAGGTAGCGCAGATCGGCATCAAATAGGAAGACAGCGCCATTAGGGAAATTTTCGAGCACCGTTCGGTTGAGCTCTTCACTGTGGCGCAGATCGGCTTCTGTTTGTTTTAGATACGTGTTGGCATCGCTCAGCAGACGGTTGAGCTGAAAGAGCTTTTCACTAAACTGGGCTCGGGTTTCGTACTCAGCTCGGCGCACCCGCTCCTCAAAAAGTGCCGCCTGGATGGCGACCCGCTCGGAAATGGCGGTGCCCACCAGCAGTGCGATCGCACCCTGCAGCAGCAGACTGAGCTTGTGGGTGTGCAGCAGCTCTGGGGCAACCGGAAATAGGGGCAGGTTGATAGCCTGGGGGTAGACGATCAGGTATGCCAGTAAAACGACCACAACTCGAAAACTGGCAACAGCGACGCCCCCTTTGACGCCAAAGCGAATTGCCGCCCAAATCACCGGAATAAACCCCAGTAAAGAGAGCTGTAGGGTCAAAAAGATGCTGGTTCGAGTCCCGATGACCGTCATCAAGGCGGTGCCGACGGCCAGTGCTAAAATCAGCGCCCCTTCCTGCCAATGGGTGCGGAGCAGAGAACTTTCTCCCTGGGGTAGACGGTCTGACTCGCTCAGCGGCAGCCAGCCCCGACGCTGTAGGATAGGAGTCAACAGCAGCAGCGCTACTGGCACCAGGGTCATGGTGCCGAGCGCATTGCCCAACCACCAGTGGGCTAAGGTTTCTCCCAGAACCTCTGGCGTAATCCGGCCCAAGCCAGCCAGCACCAGACAGCCAACCGTAGCCGAAGCCGCACAGGCCGCCAGGGGAGCACTGAGCAAAAACGCAATAACGCTGTGCAGGCCCCGCAGGGTTAGCGCACCGCCAAATAGCCTGCGGTAAAGCAGCCAGGCGACTAAGGGCTCAACGGTGTCTACCAAACCTACCAGCCTAAACCAGCCCTCACCGCCCCAGGCCGGAGCCATCGTCACGGAGGCCAGCCCCGTTGCGGCTACGCCCAGTGGCCCAAACCAAAGGGTTAGTGCGATCGCAACCCCCGAAGGCGGAAACCAGAGAGAAATAGCGGGCTGAATCCTAAAGAGAAGGGCTGCCGCATGGGCTAGCAACAGCACCAAAAATCCTAGTAGAAGCGCCAACCAACTGACACGAACGCTGCCTGCGGAGCGGGTATGATCCTGCCCTTTCACCGTAACCCTACACTGCTAATGTTGCTCCGCTCTTCGCCGCCAGGCCAGGAGCCGCCCCTGGGAAAATCCCCTAGAGATCAAACATACTTCCCCCTGTTGCAGAGTTAGCTCTATCCAACGGTAGACCTAACTCGACCAGAGGAAGGAGGCGGCTGTCTTGGGGCAGGGGAGCCGCGGAGACGCGGAGAAGAGGGGATGGGGGGACGCGGGGAACTGTAGAGGCGGTGTTTGCCCGCCCGCTACTGCCGTTGAAAGACGGGCCTAGAACTTGCCGAGCAGCACTTCCACACAGCGTTCGCAGATGGTTGGATGCTCGGGGCTGTGGCCAACCTGGGTGGAGTAGTTCCAGCAGCGATCGCACTTTTCGCCTTCGGCATCGACGACGCCAACACCTAGCGCGTCAGATTCGCTGCGGTAGGGGAGTCCTTGCAGGGCATCGGGCGACGCCAGCAGCTCAACCTGAGATACTAGGAAGAAATAGCGCAGCTCATCGACATGGGGACTGTCGGGGGCGATGCTGTCTGCCGGGTTCATCGCATCTAGGGCCTGACGCAGTTCTAGATCGGGCACGTAGAGCAGCAGCTTGGCTTCCAGGGAGGAGCCGATGGCTTTGCCGGTGCGGGCCTGTTCTAATACCCGGTTGACCTCTTGCCGAATGGCGCGGAGCTGAGTCCAGCTCTGGCCTAGCTGGGGCTGCTGCCAGCTCTGATCTAGCGTCACCCAACCTGACTGAAAGACAGACTGGTAAGGCGTGGGGTAAGGCAGGTTTTGCCAGATGTCTTCGGCCATGTGGGAAAGGACGGGTGCGATCGCACGGGCCAAATTTTCAATGGCTACGGCCAGCACCGTCTGACAGCTGCGCCTGCGGAACGACTCAGCCCCGCTGATGTAGAGCCGATCTTTGGCGATATCGAGATAAAAATTAGACAGGTCCACCACACAGAAGTTCTGCACTGTTTGGAAGAACCGGAAAAACTGGTAGCTCTCAAAGGCGTCCTGCACATCGCTGAAGATCTCCGTCATTCGGTGCAGCATGTAGCGATCTAGCTCTGGCAGCTGATCGTAGGGCACTGCATCCTTGGCCGGGTCAAAGTCATACAGGTTGCCCAGCAGGAACCGAGCCGTGTTGCGGATCTTGCGGTAAACATCGCTGAGCTGCTTGAGGATGTTTTTGCCCAGCGGCACATCCGAAGAGTAATCGACCGACGACACCCACAGCCGCAGCACATCCGCGCCGTAGGGCGGCTCTTGCTTCTGGTTACTGCCGCCTTCAATTACCACCCTCGGGTCAACCACATTTCCCAGAGACTTACTCATCTTGCGGCCCTGCTCATCTAGCGCAAACCCGTGGGTCAGCACCGTCTTGTAGGGGGCACGCCCGTTCACGGCAACGCTGGTCAGCAGGCTCGACTGAAACCAGCCCCGGTGCTGGTCAGATCCCTCCAGGTACATTTCAGTGGGGTAGTGCAGCTCATCGCGCCGCTCTGCCACTGCCGCCCACGACGAACCCGAGTCAAACCACACATCCATTGTGTCGGTGCCCTTGCGGTAAGTACGGCCATTGCTGCGGTAAGGCTCAGGCAGCAGTTCCGGTTCAGGCAGCTCCCACCAGACATCAGAGCCATGCTCAGCAAAGAGGTTCTGTACGTGGGCAATGATCTCAGCGTTGAGCAGCGGTTCACCCGTCTCAGTGTCGTAAAACACCGGGATCGGTACGCCCCAACTGCGCTGGCGAGAAATACACCAGTCAGAGCGATCGGCCACCATTGCTGTAATCCGGTTTTCGCCCTGGGCCGGAATCCACTCAACTTCACGGATCGCTTTCAGCGCCTCTTCCCGGAAGCCCTCAACCGAGGCAAACCACTGCTCAGTTGCCCGGAAGATTGTCGGCTTCTTAGTACGCCAGTCGTAGGGATATTTGTGTGCATAAGGCTCGTGCTTGAGCAGCGATCCGGCCTTTTCCATCGCCTCAATGACCGCTGGGTTGGCATCCTTAAGCACGTTTAACCCCTCAAACGGCCCCGCTTCAGCCGTCATGTTGCCGCGCTCATCCACCGGAGAGAGCACCGGCAGACCGTAGCGCTGGCCAACTCGAAAGTCTTCCTCCCCGTGACCAGGCGCAGTGTGTACCAGGCCCGTCCCCGACTCAGTCGTGACGTAGTCGCCGCCGATTAAAATCGGGCTGACCCGATCAAACAGCGGATGCCGGTAGGTGGAGTGCTCTAGGGCAGCGCCTTTCAGTTCTGCCTTCACCGCTAGGCCTGTCCCCAGCACCTGGGTCATCCGCTCCACCAGGTCTTTGGCAATAATCAGGTAGCGGAAGGGCTGAGCCGACTCCACTTCGACCACGGCATAGGTGAGGTCGGGGTTAACCGCCACCGCCAGGTTCGCCGGAATCGTCCAGGGAGTCGTCGTCCAGATCGCCACCCCCAGTTCAGCCAGGTACGGCTCCAGCGCCGCCTTGGCCGTATCAGATGCGCTCACCATTGGAAAAGCGGCGTAGATGCTGGGCGAAGTGTGGCCCTCAGGGTACTCTAGCTCCGCCTCGGCCAGCGCCGTTTGCGACGAAGGGCTCCAG
>JACVRP010000398.1 GCA_014534385.1 Cyanobacteria bacterium Co-bin13 | reverse complement strand
GGGAAAGACAGCAAAAAATAGTTCAGGCGGTCTGGGCCAAAGGCGTTTTCGGGATAGGCGGTGGTGATTGCCAGCCAGTAAGCCCCAAAGTTGAGCAGGGCAAAGAAGGCAAAGAGCTTAGGCAAAAAGCTGATGAGGGAGCCTCGCTTGCGATCGTATTGATCGAGCAGCCTAGACAAATACTGTTTCCAGATGGCAATCACGGCCTCGCCTGACCTGGGAAACGGGCTAGGGGCTGATGGAGACATAAGCTTCTGAAATAGAGTATTCAATCGGCTCTTGATTAACCCTAAACAAATCTCCCCCTAGCTGCCGCTCGCCGAAACCGTCTTCTCATAAAGTTTCTGTGAACCCAAGAAGCACTTGCAAAGGGGCCTTTTCCCTAATGCGGCTCGTCTAGGTGTTCAGAGACTTCCTTGTAGAGGTTAACAATGTGATCATCCTGCAGGCGATAAACCACATTGCGACCCTGTCGCTCGTGGCTGACCAGCCGCATGACTCGCAGCGTACGCAGCTGATGGGAGACGGCTGATTCGCTCATGCCGACGATCTCTGCCAATTCGCCTACGCGCATTTCCTGGACTGCGAGGGCCGAGAGGATGCGCCAGCGGTTGGTGTCGCCCAAGACCCCGAAAAATTCTGCCATGCGCTGGGCCTTTTCCAAACTCAAAATTTGGCGCTTTACTGCCTCAATTTGGCCACTATCCATGCACTTCGAGGTTTTAACCGTTTCCGCAGTTTAAAGATTATCCGATCTAAATACCTGAATAACTGTTCAAATGTTATAGTCGATATATGAACACCTGTTCAGGTGTTGTGTTTGCTCCAAGTCTTTTAGGAGATCCCCATGACTACTGTTACTCAAATGAAATGTGCCTGCGACTCTTGCCTTTGCGTTATGGACGTGGGTACGGCAATTGAAAAAGATGGCCAGTACTACTGCAGCGAAGCCTGTGCCAACAACCATGAGTCAGGTGCAGGTTGCGGCCACCACGGCTGTTCCTGCCATTCCTAAATCAAGTTTGCCAAGGCAAAAAAAGACCACAGAGGCTGAATCAAGCTTGCCCTTAAAGAGGCGGCTTGGGGCAGTTCTGTGGTCTTTGGTTTTGGCTGGAAAACTCTAAAAAACGGGTTGTCGGCGCGCTGCTTAAAGGGGGGCAGAGGTGACATCGCAGGTGCCCTTGAGGGCATTGACGATATTGCAGGTGTTGGCAACTAGCATGGCCTGTACTGTTTCGGCCTCAGAGCCGGGTCCACCTGGACCGGCATCGTAGAGGGGCTGATCCGCCACTGTGACGCCTGCATCCCTAGCAACCGTCTCTATTAGCTTGGGATTAGTCGTGGCTTCAGAAAAAACGGCGGGTACTTCAGCTGCTTTAATATCCCTGACCAGGCCCGTCAACGTTGAGGCAGAGGGGGTCTCCGCCGTGCTTAGACCCGACAGCACCCCACCCACCTCAAATCCGTATGCTTGGGCGAAGTAGCGAAAGGCATCGTGGGTAGTGACCAGCGAGCGATTGGCTGCTGGCACAGTTGCCGTCTGCGCTTGAATCCATTGGTCTAGCTGAGTGAACTGAGCCTGCAGGTCGTTGCCCCTCTGGGTGTATTGTTCAGCGTTGTCTGGGGCAGCCGTATTCAGGTGCTCTACCAGTACGGCAACAATAGCCGCATTATTGGCAGCATTTTGCCAAACGTGGGGATCCGGCGTCAGGGCTGCTGTGTCTCCGGAGCCGTGGCCTGTGTGCTCGTGGCCTGTGTGCTCGTGGTCATGATGCTCGTGATCGGGGTCTGCCTCGCTGTGCTCATCACCGGCATGGCCTGCCTCGGCGTGATCGTGGCTATGCCCCTGGGCCATAATTGGTTCGGGTACGGCCTCTTCATAGACAGCAATTTTAGGAGCCGAGTTGGAAGTCGCCTGGATTAGGCCAATCACGGCGGGCTCAAACTCGTAGCCGCCATAGAGAATCAGATCTGCATCGTCGATGGCAGCTCTATCAGAGGGCGAGGGCCTGTAAACGTGAGGATCTTGGCCGTAGTCGAGTAGGCAGGTGAGGGCAACGGTATCGCCCGCGATCTGCTGGGTCAGGTCACATAGCACAGTGTTGGCTGCGATTACGCTGGGCCGCGCGGCGAGGGCGGCGGTTGGGCTATCTGCCTGGGGGGTTGGGCGGCTGCCCTGGGTGCAGCTAAGGGTGGCAAGCGCCAGAATACCCCAGACAACTCCCTGGGGCAATTTCAGAACGAGCTTAGAGTTAGACATTGGGAACGTCCCCTACTTCAAAAAGGGTCTGCTATCATGGACTTGAGAATGATTATCATTGCTGACCATGCTAGAGACCCAGGGGCTATCTGTCAATTACCGGGGAATTCCGGCTCTGCAAGAGGTATCTCTGGTGCTGGAGCCAGGGCAGATGGTGGGTCTGATTGGTCCAAATGGGGCGGGTAAGAGCACGCTCATCAAGGCGGTTTTGGGCCTGGTGCCGGGCAAAGGGCAAGTGCTTTTTCGGGGGGCTCCGCTGAAGCGGCAGCGTCAGCGATTAGCCTATGTGCCCCAGCGCAGCCAGATCGACTGGGACTATCCCACCACTGCCTGGAATGTGGTGATGATGTCTCAAACAGTTTCGGCTGGATGGTTTCGGCCGCCTACCCTAGGGCACCGGCAGGCAGTCAAAGCGGCCCTAGAGCAGGTGGGAATGCTAGATTTGGCCCACCGTCAGATCGGTCAACTATCGGGCGGTCAGCAGCAGCGTGTCTTTTTGGCTCGGGCTCTGGCTCAGGGGGCGGATCTGTATTTACTAGATGAGCCATTTACTGGTGTAGACAAAAAGACTGAGGCCCTGCTGCTACGCATTTTTTCTAACCTCAAGGCACAGGGTAAAACGCTGCTTGTGAGCTGCCATGAGTGGGGAGAGGCCCTCGATCGATACGACCGGCTGCTGCTGCTGAACCAGAAAGTCTTGGCTGATGGTCCACCACAAGCAGTGATGACCCTCGATAATCTTCAAAAGGCGTATGGCAGTGGCCTGCAGCCTCCTAGGAGCAGCCAGTTTCCCTACCTGATGGCGGGGTGACCTACTTTGGTTGGGACGCAGTATTGCGCGTCAAAATGCCCTGGCTGGGGCTGATCATCAGGGCTACTAAAAACAGGGCAAAGACGGCCAGCGCAATGGTGGGGCCAGAGGGAATGTCGAGGTAGTAGCTGAGGTAAATGCCGATGATGCTAGCGACGGCTCCCAGCGCCGCGCCGACGATCATCATCCAGTGCAGCTCTTTGACCAGCAGAAAGGCAGTCAGGGCAGGGCCAACCATTAGCGCGATCACGAGAATCACGCCGACAGCCTTCATGCCGGTGACAATAGTCAGGGTGACTGCTGCGGTGAGTCCCCAGTTGATCACGGTAACCGGCAGACCCATCGCTTCGGCTCCTGATGGGTCAAAGGTAAAGAAGAGCAGTTCCTTATAAAACAGCTTGACGGTTGCCAGCAGACCCAGCGTGATCAGCCCCATGTGCCAGAGATCAGCTCGGGTGACGCTGAGCAGATCGCCAAACAACAGGCTTTCCAGGTCTAGAGTGCTACGCAAAATGGTGAGTAAGGCCACTCCCAGGGCAAAAAAGGCGGCCAGGGTGAGGGCCATGATGGCATCGGCTTTGATGCGGGACTGAGCTTTGACCCAGGTGATCACGCCTGTGCTTAGCATGCCAAAGACAAAGGCTCCGATGAGCAGATCCCATCTGAGAAAATGTGCGATCGCAAGTCC
>JACVRP010000524.1 GCA_014534385.1 Cyanobacteria bacterium Co-bin13 | reverse complement strand
CCCGTAACACTAGAAGCTCATCGGGCGTGACGGGTAGGGTAGAGGTATCTAGGTTGAGCAGGGTGCGTCCGGCAGGGGTAATGCCAAACTGCTTAACCTCCTCCGTAAAATCCACCAGGCCTTTGCTGCAGAGGCTATGGCAAATTCTGTCGCGCTCTGAGGCTTTGGTCTGCGCGTTGATCTTGATCTGGCTGATGGCGGTGCGGTAGCCCGGAAAGGCCAAAAGCCGCAGCAAAAACTTCAGTTCAACGGTTGTAACATCCATGCAGTCAGCACAGTCAGCGGTCGGAGAGGATCTAAAAAGATAAGTAGATGGCCCTAATTAGTCATTGCGAGCAAAGCGAAGCAATCCCTGTAAAGCGGCTACCACAAGGAGATTGCCGCGCTTCGCTCGCAATGACAGCGACGTTTAATTTAGATCACGTACTTACCCCAGTCATCTGTAACTTTAGCTTACGATTCAGCCGCGCCAGCCAACGTGTTAAGTCAGCTTGATGCTTGGCGCTGCTCCGTAATTACCGGGAACTCTGAGGAATATTCCTAGATATTTCTTGTTCAGGTCCACAGCTGAAGTTTTCTCCTGAGGTTTTCCCCTTCAGGAGACGCTCAAATCCCAAGGGGAACTTGGTATAGCGCTAACCCTTTGGCAAAGAGGATCCACAACCCCTCCCGGCGGGTAACGATAGTGACAGCCTCTGAAGACAGTTTGTTTGACTCCTGCTGCTGCGGCAGATTCTCCCAGCAGACGCTGACGATTGACCCAACGCCTGTCGAAGCCGATGCTCAGCTGTCTGTAGCTGAGGTCATTAGCCGGATGGCTGCTGCCAACCGCTCCTATGCGCTGGTTCTAGTTGGGCAGCAGCTAACCCTCTTCACCTACCAGCAGGCAGCTCAGGCCACAACCGACAATCTAGACCTGGCTCTGACCCAGGTGGGTAAGGTGGCCGTGCCGCTGCCCGATACTGTCGTCAAGCCCCCCGCAGCTCTCTGCCACCAGGCTCAGGAGCGGTTTCAAATAGACCCCTTTGACCGGCTACCCGTGGTGAACCAAGCCCGCCAGTTGGTCGGCATTTTGACTCGCCAGGGACTGCATTCGCTGAGCCTGCCAGCTGCGGCAAATTCTCTGCGGCAGCCCGCGTTAGAGCAAGCTGTGTCGGCACTGGCGGCACCAGAGCCGCCGCTTTGCTTGCCAGACCGGGACCTGCAGGCGCGTGAGGAGCGGCTGCGAATTGCCCTGAAGGGAGCCCGTATGGGCACCTGGGACTGGGATTTGGCCCAGGGCGCGATGGTTTGGTCGGAGGGGCAGGAGCGGCTGTTTGGGCTGTCTGCCGGACAGTTTGATGGGCGCTTTGAGACGTTTCTGGGCATGGTGTATGGAGAAGATTGCGATCGCGTCCGCCACGTTCTGGAGGTCGCAATTCAAGCCTGCCAGCGCTACGACCTGGAGTTTCGCATTGTCCGCCCGGATGGATCGCAGCGGTGGCTCTCCAGCCGAGGCAAGGTCTTTGCCCAGAACAAACGACCCACGCGGCTGGCCGGGGTGACGCTAGACATCACCGACCACAAACGAGCAGAGGCCGAACTGCAGCGCCAGATTCAGCGTGAGCGAATTATTGGCGAGCTGGCCCAGCGCATTCGCCAACTGCTCGACCTAGACAGCATTTTGGACCAAACGGTAACGGCTGTACGCCAGTTTATTGAGGCAGATCGGGCAATTATCCTGCAGTGCGGTCCGGCCATGAGCGGTCAGGTGATCAAAGAGTCGCGCGACCCCAAATATCCCTCCATGATGGAGTGGACAATCCGAGATCCTTGGTCGGTGGATGAAAAGTACCTGAACTTTTACCGGCAGGGTCGGGGGCTGGCGGTAGACGACATTCATACTCAAAGGCTCCAGCCTACTCAGCTTCAGTTTCTGGAGTACTTTGGCATTCAGGCCGAAGTAGTAGTGCCCCTCCTCCACGACCAGACCCTGTGGGGGCTGCTGGTGGTGCACCAGTGCGATCGCCCCCGGCTCTGGCAAACGGCGGACGTTCGACTGTTGCAAAACCTGGCAACCCAGGTCAGTATTGCCATTCAGCAGGCAAGGCTGAACCACGACCTGAGACAGGCCAACGAACAGCTCAAGAAAATCGCCTTTCTAGACGGGCTGACCCAGGTTGCCAACCGCCGCCGCTTTGAGCAGTACCTCAGCCAGGAATGGCGGCGGCTAGCCCGCGAACAGGCCCCCCTGTCGCTGATCATGTGCGACATTGACTACTTCAAAAACTTCAACGATATCTACGGGCACCAGGCCGGCGACGGCTGTCTGCGGCGGGTGGCACGGGCGCTGAGCCGCAGCATTAAGCGACCGGCTGATCTGGTGGCCCGCTACGGCGGCGAAGAGTTTGCCGTCATTTTGCCGGGAACCGACTTGGCCGGGGCTGAAAGCGTGGCCGAAGATATGCGCATAGCTGTCCGCAGCCGCCGCATTCCCCATGCCGGATCTCAGATTGAAACGTTTATTACGCTGAGTTTGGGGGTGGCGACCTGTATACCCGCCCCCAGCGGCGGCCCAGAAATGCTCATAGGCAGAGCAGACGAAGCGCTCTATCGGGCTAAGCACACAGGTCGCGATCGCATTGTGCTGGCCAGTTAGCTTTTAGGGCAGCACCTTTACCCGAGCAAACTTCAGGCCGTTGACCCCCTGCATCGGCTCCACGT
>JACVRP010000234.1 GCA_014534385.1 Cyanobacteria bacterium Co-bin13 | reverse complement strand
TCAAGGCTTAAGGGCTTACCTGTGGCGCTGCCTTTGCTCAAGCTGCTGCTGATCCGCCATGCCGAGTCAGAGGGCAATCGGGAAGGCCGGATGGCGGGTTGGCAGCCTACCCCGCTCACGGCTGTCGGACGGCAGCAGGCAGCCACTTTGGGCAGGCGGCTGCTGGACTTATCTTGGCAGCCCACCCACATTTACTGCAGCCCGCTTCTGCGTTCTGTGGAGACGCTGCAGAGGATGGTGGCTGAGTTTGGTTGGGCACTGCCGGAGTCGTCAGCTCTGTTAAGTTCTGATGAAGAGGCACCGCTACAGCCCTTGCCCGTTCCCCTGATTTGGACAGAGGCGCTGAAGGAGTATCAAAACGGGGTATTTCAGGGACTAACTTGGGCCGAAGCTCAGCAGCGCTACCCCGACCTCTGCCAGCAATTAGAGTCGTCGCAGGACTGGCTCCCCATTCCGGGTGCTGAAACCCTGGAACAGGGTCGGGCCAGAGCGGTTCGCTTTGTCGAAACCCTGCTGAACCAGCATCAAAATGGCGATCGCATTTGGATTATTAGCCATCACTGGCTGTTGCAGCAGCTGCTGTCAGGGCTGTTGGGGTGCGATCGCACCTGGGGCTTTGCCATTGACCACACTGCGCTATTTGAGCTTTGGCTAGACCGACAGCGCTGGCAGGCAAACGACCTCAACCGTTGGAATAGTGAGCTTTGGCAGGTGAAACGGTTTAACGATTGTCAACATCTCCGTCGATCACTATAATGCGGGGATCATGACCGTTAGGATCAGGGTAAATGGGCCATTCTACCCAGTCTCCCTCTGGACCAATTCCGATGCAATCTATTGACGATATCTACTGCCAGGCCCGCCAAGGCAGCATTGCCGCCATCATTCAGATATTGAATGATAAGCTGGCCGATTCCAGTATTCGCACCCGTGCAGTTCTAGATCAGGGTGTTTTGCAGCTGCTGTGCGAGGCCCCCTCACCAGAACAGCTGCCCCAGGACAAAGTAGTCAGCCGGGTCAAGACCTTGCTAGAGGGCATGAGCCCCCGCAGTATTAGCCGGGTCAATATCAATGGCCGCATTGTGCAGGAGCAGCAGCTGCTCTGGCTTGATGAGATTAAGCGTGACCCCGAAACGCAGCTGCTCTGGTCAGAACAGGTAGCCCTCAAAAAGCCCAACCCCGCAGTGCGGCTCTGGCAGGATATGCGGCTGCCTCGCCAGCGCGGCCCCTACCTAGACGTCCCTGCCAGCAAAACCGGCTCGAGCAGTATCGGCTTTTGGCGAGGGCTGATGGGCGGCATCAGCCTGTGTCTATTTCTGGTGCTGCTGGGCTGGGTGGTCAGAGACTGGCTAGGTTGGGCAAACGGCCCCTTTGCCGGTCTGAGCAATACGGAGCAGACTACGCCCGCTGCTGCGCCAGCCCCCGAGGCGATAGACCCCTTTGCCCAGGCAGTGCGGATTGCACAACAGGCGGCAGAGGCTGGTCAGACCGCCAGCACAGCGGCAGAGTGGCTAGAACTGGCCTCCCGCTGGCAGAGGGCCTCAGATTTAATGGCTGAAGTAATGCCCGAAGATGCCCGCTACGGCACAGCCCAGGAGCGGGTGCAGACCTACCGGCAAAACAGCGGCATGGCGCTGCGGCAGTCTGAACAGCTGCAGGGCACCCCTGAGCCTGCTGCTCCCTAGTCATCCGCCCCCTAGGCATCGGGTATCGCCTAGGAGGGCCTTTGCTCCGCAGGGGGCTGCAAGCCTTGCTAAATGTCTTTGGCTAGGAAATTAAAGCATTCAGAAGCTAGAGGGCAAATTTCCTGAGAAAGATTATCTTGAGGAGAATCAATTTGCCCTGAGCCTCTAGCTTTTACTGCCTATGGCCGTTCCCCCACAAAACTTCCATCCGGCCCAGCCCAGCGCCATTGCCCCCGAATACCTGGAAGCCTACGCTGAGCAAGATGCGATCGCAGGTCGCCCCAATCCCCGCTTCAAGCAGTCGTCGATCTACTGCAGCTGCTATCTCCAGGTGCGCGTTGAGCAGGTAGGGCCAGAAAACCTGACCGATGCCGAGTGGGATCTGACCATTTTTTAGCAGGCTAGAAATCGACGCCGCGCTTTAGGTCAATCCCCTTCTCAGCGTAGTGCTTGTGGCAGAACACCTCAGAGTGGGCACTGGCCAGCTCAAAGTAGGCGGGAGGCTTTTTGCAGCGCCCGGTGATGATCACCTCAGTATCTTTGGGCTTACGCAACAGGGCCTGCACAATCGGCTCCTGGGGCAGCAGCTCCAGATCAACCGTGGGATTTAGCTCGTCGAGAATAATAGTTTTGTAGAGGCCCGATGCGATCGCAGTGCGGGCAATTTCCCAGCCCCGCTCGGCCTCCACGTAGTCAATCTCTTGCTGCTGCCCCCGCCAGACAATGGCATCGCGGCCACAGCGCTGGTGATCTACTAGGTTGGGGTAGCTCTTGCGTAGGGCAGCAATGGCGGCATCTTCGGTGTAGCCCTTGCCGCCCTTGAGCCACTGCATGACCAGCACCCGGTGCGACTTGTCCTGGCTGATGCCGCGACCGATGGCCTGCAGTGCCTTGCCCAGGGCGCTGGTAGACTTGCCCTTACCGTCTCCGGTGTAGATTTCGATGCCGTCTATGCCGGCATCGCCGTGCTGCTGCGGCTTCATCTCCGAGTGCAGGTCGGCAATGTCGAGCAGCGGCCGGGGTGCGCCTCGGCCAGTGGCGATGATTTCTAGGTGCTCTGGCTTGCGCCTCAGCGTGCGCACCACCTCGTCTAGGGGCAGCAGGCCCAGATCGAGCACTGGGTTGATCTCATCGAGCACCACTACCGAGTAGAGACCCGATGCGATCGCACCCTTGGCCACATCCCAACCCCGTTGCGCCTCCTGCTTGTCAAAGCGAGTGATGTCTTGGGGGCCAAAAAATTCTGCCCGCCCGGTGCGCACCTGGTCAATCAGGTGAGGAAAGCCGCGCTGCAGCGCTTCAATGGCGGCGTCTTCATCGTAAGTGCGGCCCGGCCCCTTCAAAAACCGCAGCAGCAGCACCCGGCTCTCCATAAAGTGGTGAATGCCCAGCCCAATCGAGCGCAGCACCACGCCCAGCGCCACCTGGGACTTGCCCTTACCTTCCCCGTCGTAGACGTGGATTTGCCCTGCCAGCCGCTCACTAGTCTGCTGAGCTGTCCGAATGCCGATGCCGCTTCTGACCATTGTGTTTGAATATGATTGTGAGGCCCAATTCAAAATTCTATCGGACCTGAAAGCAGACCATCAGGCCTCTCTGGAGCCTGAGCGGTGTTGGCGCTGCCTGGCTCTTCGCATAAAGACGCGCCAACCCAGGTTCATTCTGCCAATCTAGGCCATAATTAACTCGCTCACTCGCAATCCGTTTTCTACCCGTTGCCTTTGTCTCCCGTGTTGCCCTGACGGTGTCCGGCCATGCCCTTTGCAGATTTCTTTGATGAACTGGGGGTCTTGCCCCTGCGTGCGATCGCATTCCAGAGCCTGCTGCTGCTGGTAGCCATTGCCCTAGAGGCCATTATCCTGCGCCAGCGGCTGCGGATTGGCTACCGCCCTAGCGCCCAATATGCAGCTACCCTCAACCTGCTAGCAACCAGCCTGGGCTGGCTAACCTTTTTGAGCCTAGAGCCCCTAACCCCAGAGCCCTTCAGAACCCAGATCATCAGCTACATCTTGTTCAACCACTTCTACTTCAATGAATGGGCAGGCAACCTGCCGATTGTCCTGATTTTAGCCGGCATTATTTCGTTCTTTGCCACCCTCTGGATCAAGCTTAAGGGGCTGGAGTGGCTGCTGAAGCTGCTGGGCATTACCCCTATAGAAGAGCCCGAGAAAGACCCGATTTTGTCTCGCAAGGAGCGCTATGAGTTAGCCCGCCGAGGCCGACAGGAAAAGGGCACCACTTCCACCAGAACCGTAGCCGTGCTAGAAGCCAACGCCGTCAGCTTTACAGCCATTCTGCTGCTGCTGCTGCTGCGCGACGCCATTGAATCTACCTATTAAAACTTGACTTACAAAGTCTGACTAGAGAGCCCGTCCGATGTTTGCTTTCCTGCAGAAGCTATTTATCTTTAAGGTCTTCCAGCCGTTTTTTACGGGAATTCGGGACTTTTTCATCCCCTCCTCCTACTTCTCCTGGAAGACGATGATTTACCTCAGCCTGTTTTCCTGGCTTATGTCATGGCTGGCCTTTGGCCTAGAAGCCACGCGCTTCACAGTCATGCTGCTGACCAGCTTTAGCTGGCTGTTTCTCTCCTTTGGGGTGGGGTGGGGCCTGCAGGCCAACAACGTCAAGCTCTTTGGCATTCCGCTGGCTCCCTGGGTCGCTGGGGCTATTTTGTGTGGCTTTATTTTTGGGCTAATTCCGGGCGATCAGCAGGAGCTGGCCATCGTCAGCTGGCCGCTAATTTCGGCGTTGATCATCATTGTTCCTCAGTTTCTAACCTGGGATGGCAACGTCAAGATTCCCCCGCCGATGACGCGGCAGCAGGTGATTTTAATATTTCTGATTAGTTTGCTGCTAAGCAGCTGGCTGCAGTTCTACTTCCGGCTGCAAAACTGGTTTGACGATTACCCCAGCCTGATGGCTGAAAGCTTTGATGGCAGCGGTTTTGTCTACCGGGTGCCGGGCCGAACCGCTCCCCTATCAGACGGGGTTGCCCTGCTTACCCTAACCGAATCTGCCCTGCAGCGGGAGCTGCACAATCGTCCCTGGTCGGGAGTTGAGCGCTGGCTTCTCAACATCAACGACCAGCTGGTCAGCCTGCGGCGAGAGATTCGAGACCGGCTGGTCAGCCCCTCGCGGGAGCAGCGTTTCTGGCGCATTGACGTGCGGCCTGTGACTGCCAGCAATGGCTATGACCTGAAGCTACAGGCTATCTGGCAAGGCCCCACCGCCGAGCCCAACGGCTATTACCTAGAGAGGACATGCCAGCTGACCCGAGTTGAGCGCCCTGCCACGGGTCCTGCCACGGGTCTAACCCCTGGTCCAGCCACTGGCCTAGCCCCAGCAGCGGGGGTTGCTCCAGCAGTGGCGACCGGCACCACCCCCTGGTCTAACCTGGAGTGCGACCTGCAGACTGAACGCAAAACTGGACGGCCTGCCTAGTTCTGGCAGCCTTTGTGGAATACTCAGTTTTGAAGGAAACAATAAGCGATTGCCGCGCCTGAGAGGTGTGCTATGAATTTAGCCAGAATTGGAGTGATTGCCCGCAACGTCTTTTTTGAGGTCATTCGCGATCGCATTCTCTACCTGGTGGCCCTGTTTGCCGTGCTGATGGTCGCTGCGATCGCGCTATTGCCCGATGTCTCGGCCGGAGCCCAAGACAAAATCACCCTTGATCTGGGGCTAGCCGCGATCAACTTGCTCAGCGTGGTCGTCGCAGTATTTGTCGGGACCGGCCTGGTCAATAAAGAGATTGAAAAGCGCACTGTCCTAGTGCTAATTGCCAAACCCGTCAGCCGTCTAGAGTTTATTCTGGGCAAGCACCTAGGGCTGTCGGCAGTGTTGGCGGTACTGATCTTTCTGCTGGCCGTTATTTTTCTGGCATTCGTCAGCCTGGGCGGCATCAGCTACCCGCTGGGCAGTATTTTGCTGTCCATTCTGTTCATGTTTCTAGAAGTGGTCCTGCTCACTGCCGTGGCCATTCTCTTTGGCGTCTTCACCAGTTCGCTGCTAGCTACCCTGCTGACCTTTGCCGTGTTTCTGGTGGGGCACCTCAGCCAAGACCTGGTTGCCTTGGGTCAGCTCAGCGAAAATGCTGGGCTCCAGCGCGTCACCCACGGGCTGTATCTGGTGCTGCCTGATCTGGAGCGGCTAAATCTCAAAAACGAAGCCATTTACGGTATGCAGCTGCTGCCCTCAGGGCTAGAGCTGGCCAGTCACGTTCTCTACGCGTTGCTCTACACAGCCCTCCTGCTGGCCATTTCCGTTGGCGTTTTTACCCGTCGCCAATTTTAAAGCCTTTCCCCCGGCAGCCGACAATCCGTCAAATAGCGAGTAGTCTAGAGAAGATTGCCGTCTTCTACTCTGATTTGAGATATTCCTGACAACTATGGTGGCCGACAAGCTAAATAGGCTAAAAGCCCTGTTT
>JACVRP010000620.1 GCA_014534385.1 Cyanobacteria bacterium Co-bin13 | reverse complement strand
TGATGCGATCGCGCCACAGCTGCGACACCTCTAGCACGTTTGCTTTGTCTACCGAGCAGAGCTGACCGCGCCGCTTTTGAGCCGATTCAAAAGCAATTTTGCCAATCCGATCAATCTCGGTTGGGGTATAGGCCATTGTATTGACCCCCCTCTGCTCCCCCGCCTCTGTCTCAAAAATGCCCTTGGGCTGGCCAAAGTAAATGCCGCCCGTCAGCTCCCGGACCACCATAATATCGACGCCCTCCACCACCTCTCGCTTGAGGGAAGAGGCATCGACCAGCTGCGGCAGCACCTTCGCCGGTCGCAGGTTGGCAAACAGGCCCAGACCGGCCCGCAGCCCTAGCAGACCTGTTTCAGGCCGTTGCGATCGCGGCAGAGTGTCCCACTTATAGCCGCCAATTGCTGCTAGCAGCACTGAGTCACTGCCCCGGCAGGTCTTGAGCGTCTCCTCGGGCAGCGGGGAGCCGGTGGCATCAATGGCAGCCCCCCCAATCAGCGCCTCCTCAAACTCAAAGCTCAGCCCCTCCTGGCTGCCTAGCTCCTGGAGCACGTCAACGGCAACTGACATAATTTCTGGGCCAATCCCGTCGCCAGGTAAGAGCGTGATGCGGTAGGTCTGTGTCATGGGAAATGCAGGGTTGCGGCAGAGTTGTCACTTTGGGCAGAAAGCTTAGGCCACAGCTAATCGGTTAATGCCGCGCCTGATCAGCTTTCTGACTTGCCTTTGCCACATAAGATGTAGCCAAGGCTGTGCAGGGAATTGGGGCGGCGTAGGGCCAGCTCCAGGTTCCCTCAACGGCTCATTATCATACCCCAGCACCCAGCTGTATTGACGCTGCAATGACCCGATACATCTACCTCCACGGCTTTGCCTCCGGCCCCCAGTCGATGAAAGCGCAGACCCTGCAGCTGCATTTTCAAACCCTGGGCCTCACGCTGGCAGTGCCGGACCTCAACCAGGGCGATTTCGCCCATCTGACGCTGAGCCGCCAGATTCAGCAGGTCAAAGCGCTGATCTCACCCAATCGGCCCACCGTTTTAATCGGCTCTAGCTTCGGCGGCCTCACCGCTGCCTGGCTAGCCGAGCAGCCCGAGCTGCGGGGCCAGATAGAGCGCCTGGTGCTGATGGCCCCAGCCTTTCGCTTTTTGGAGCAGTGGCTGCCCCGGTTAGGAGACGACCAGCACCAGCGTTGGCAGCGCCAGGGCACGCTGCCGGTCTACCATTACGGCGAGCAGCGCCAGATCCCGCTGCACTACAGCTTCATCACAGATGCTCAAACCTACGACGAGCACCTGCTGCACCAGCCCATTCCCACCCTGATCCTGCACGGACGCCAGGACGAGGTCATCAGCATCCAGGCCAGCCGCGACTACGCTGCCCAGCGTCCCTGGGTCAAGCTGATTGAGCTAGAAAGCGACCACGCCCTAGGCAACGTACAAACCGAAATCTGGCAGGCCATCCAGCAATTCCTAGAACTTTAATCCTGAGGCCAAAAACCTATACCCGTGCTGCTTCAAAATGCGCTAAACCTTGCACTGGGCGCAAACCCTTACGTCCCTACACCCAGCGCGTCTGAGGGATTAGGCAGAGCCCCATAAACCCTTTTAACAAACCCCACCCCTACAGGTATCTGCACCATACCCAATCACCCACCCACCCCCCAGCCCCCACCCCCACCAACCCGGCCCCCCCCCCCCC
>JACVRP010000143.1 GCA_014534385.1 Cyanobacteria bacterium Co-bin13 | reverse complement strand
TCGTGCACCAGCAAAATGTTGTACTCGCGGGCAAAGGCCACAGCGTCTTCAAAGAACTTGCGCGGCGCGGTGGCAGCAGTCGGGTTGCTGGGGTAGTTAAAGAACATCGCCTTAGCTCGGCGGGCGACATTTTCAGGAATGGCCTCTAAATCGATCAGCCAGTCATTTTCAGGCGTGAGGTGGAGGTGATAGATTTCGCCCCCTGCGATCGCAGGCCCCCGGAAGTGAGCCGGATAGGCTGGAGTCGGTACCAGCACCAGATCCCCCGGATTGATGTAGGCCATCGCCAGGTGAGTCAGCCCTTCTTTAGACCCTAGCAGTGGTAGGGCTTCGCCATCGGGATCTAGCTCCACCTGATAGCGACGGTGATACCAGCTGGTGATCGCCTTACGAAAGCTGGCCGTGCCCTCAAAAGGGGGATAGCCGTGATGAGCCACGTTGTCCAGGGCCTGTTTAGCCGCCTCAACCACGGGTTCTGGGGTGGCCCCATCGGGGTTGCCCATGCCCAGGTCGATCAAATCCAGACCCTGTTCGCGGGCGCGTGCCTTAAGTTCATCCAGGCGGGCAAACACGTAGGGGGGCAAAGCGCTCAGCCGTTGGGCGGGTTGGATCCAATCCAGGCTCATGGGGTTAACTCCGGGGTTGCTTCAAGAATTTCAGAGTGGGATATGGGCCTGACCGCAGAGCGCATCTCTGGGGCTAGGGTTGATACCATTGCCGCCATCAGGCAGTCGGGCGCGACTGTAAAGGGCAGATGGTGAATATCCGAGCCTTCGCGGCAGGCAAACTGGGCTGCTTGTCGCAGCTCCGCCAGGGAGATTTTACCCAGGCCGAGGTCGTCTAGAGACTTGGGCAGCCCAACCGGGTCATAAAACTGCAGAAGCTGCTGCCGGGCGGTTGCCGCTAGAGAGGTTTTGGGCCCCATTTCCTCTAGCCGCAGCTGCACCAGAATACCGTAGGCGACCTTTTCGCCGTGCAGCGCACCGTGACTAGCCTGCAGCTGAGTTAGCCCGTTGTGAACAGCGTGGGCTGCTACTGTGCGGCACTGAGCCCCCCCCAGGCCGCCAATTACCCCAGCCAGCAGCACCGAGGCATCAACCACTTCTCGCCAGTCCGGCCCGCCTGGGTTTTGTAGGGCAGCAGCCGTCTTTTGAAACAGAATGTCTCGCAAAATACGGGCCTGCTGCACGGCTGCAATGATCAGGGCTTTGTCAGACGCGCCGCTGCTGACAGAGGCTTCGTACCACTTGGCCAGGGCATCACCAACGCCCGCGATTAGGGTGCGCTGGGGCGCAGTCAGCACCAGATCGTAGTCAAGAATCAGCAGATCGGGGCAGCGCTCCAGGGCTACGTCGTAGAGAAAGGCTCCCTGATCGGAATAGACGTTGGACAGGGCCGTCCAGGCGGCACAGGTCGCTGCCGAAGCCGGGATGGTGACCACCGGCAGGCGCAGCTGATAGGCCAGCAGCTTAGCCGCATCGAGGGCCTTGCCGCCGCCGACTCCGATAATCAGGTCGGCCTGATGGCTTTGGGCGGTGGCTTTTAGCGCCGTCAGCGCCGACTCGCTGCAGTCGCTTCTGTAGGAAGCCTGCTTAACGGCTAAGTCGGCCAAGGCGGGGGCTAGAAAAGGAGCGGCTACGGCTAGGGTGTGATTGCCGCCAATGAGTAGAGGTCGTTGACCCAGGGCTGCGATCGCAGCTTGGGACTGGGCTAAAATGCCAGCCCCCCGCATTACCCGAGCCGGAGCAACGGCAAGCACAGGCAAAGTATCAACGGTCATAGGCGTAAAAGTCAGGAGTCAGAGGATGAAGATTGAATAGATGAGAGCCGAGCCAGCGCCTGACGGTCCAAGGTAATAGTCAGATTGTCGCCAGTGGCGGCATTGGGAATCGGCTGCGCCTGGCCCACGTAGATCAGCTGAGACACCCCTGGCGGATCGTGCAGAATAGTGCGGGCTCGAATGGTGGGGACTCGGCTAGCGGATCCTATGCGATACGGCTTGAGCAGGTTGCTGGCGGCCTGTCGTAGAGTAGCCTCCAGCTCCGGTTCCGTAATCGTTTGCGGTACCGTGATGGCAATCTTTTCGGCCCCAGAGTCAAAGACCGTTGTGTAGGGTAGGGCCCCCGGAATCGCAGTGCGGGAAAAGGGTTCAAAGCTCAACCCCAACAGCCCAATGGTTAACACAGCGGCAAAGCCCGTAGCCCCAACCAGGCGAAAGCGCAAGCCCCACTTAAACACAAAGGCCAGCGCCGCGATGGCAGCTAGCGTTAGGGTGCCGATCCCAGCCCACTTAGTGATTTCTAAAAACTGCTCAGGGGTTAGCATAGCTTTTAATGCGACCGATAATCTTTCAGCATAACGCACTCGACAATCAACTGAGGTAGGCAGGCCCTCTCACGCCGCTTAGGCCATCATTAGGGGCCATTCCCAGCCTGATTAGGACCTGATTAGGACAGGAGTTCGGCCCACAGCAGCGACTCCAGCGACTCCAGCGACTCCTTAGACGAGATGCGGCGCCCAGTGCTTGATCCTATCAGCAGAGCTGACCCCTAACCCCAGGGCCCAATTGTTTTTGCCAGCAATGCCGCCTGAAAGCGGACAAAAAAGGCATACTGTTTCGAGTAAACCTGCCAGCAAGAATTCAATGAGGAATTCATAAAAACTCTTGCCGTTGCCCTGGGTGTAACGCCTGGGGAAGTACGATGGCGGAGTCATGGCAGTACTCAGTAGCTAAGGAGACCATTCATGCTGACGCTTCGCCCTCGCCCACTGGGGGTTTCAGCGGGAGCCCTGACCGTTCTGCTGCTGGCTGGTTGCGGCCCCTCTCGGGTGTCCCAGTGCAACCGACTGGCCGAGGTAGTAAATCAGACTCAGGGCTTTATGTCCGAATTTGAAACGGAAATTCAAAGCTTCAGCCAAAACGCCTCTCAGGTTAGAAACCTAGATGACATCAAAGCTGCAGCTAGCCAATACACTTCAGCAGTTGATGGGGTGGTGACAGACCTAGACGGCCTGGTAGGCGACCTGAGGGGAACCCAATTAAAGGATGACACCTTGGTGAGCTTTCGCGATGACTACGTTGGTGTCGTCGAGGGCTTCAAAGGCTCCCTGCAACAGGCCAGCAACGCGATGGATCTCGTAGTAACCGTGCCCTCGGAGGCAGAGCTGCCCGCCCGCATCGAGGAATCTCAGAAGCAGACGATGGAAGCTGTTAGCTCCATTGAGCAGCTGTCGCAAACCGAGTCTCAGCTCATTGGCACCGTTAACTCCTATTGTGGGGCCTCTACCCCACCGGCGGCTGGAGAAGCTCCTGCAGGGACCGCCCCGACTGGAGAAGCTCCGGCAGGGGGAGCTCCGACTGGAGAAGCTCCGGCAGGGGGAGCTCCGGCAGGGGGGCAATAGCTTAGGTGCTTGATTGGCTATGAGCTGCCCTTGTCTAAAGCATCTGCCGCACCGTCTGCCTCTCTATGGGAGGTATGGGGCTCTTTTCTATACCAGGCTGGGCTAAGCACTACCCTTCCCCTTTCAATTCAGGGACAAAGCGACCCGACACTACCGGATCACTTTGTCCCTGTGATTTCAAAGTTCAACTGCGTTCTTCAACGGCAGCAGGTAACGAACTGTTGATTTTATTGATTCATTTGTAGAGACGGGATAACTAACTAAGTAGAACGGTAGAGCCACTGTCAGGTAGACTTTTCCCAAGAGGATTCCTAGGGTTAAGACGTGTGTTTTGCTACCGGCTAATGAGTAATCTGCGGAATTTTCTCATATCCTAGATAATCTCTCTAGAGAGAGCTGAATAATCTATAGCAATCGGCGTCAGACAGTGATCGGGGATACTCAACTCGGCGTGACTAGACCATTAAAAGCATCTGCCAACCCAGACCCTGATTCTTTTCTAGATTTAGATGTTGGCCCAGCGGATCGAATTCTGATCCATTTAGCGCTGGGGGCTATGAAAATGGGGGGGCATCGCTACGGTGCTTTCCTCGATGCTGCTACGACTGCCGCCAAATTCGCTATCTACAGTACCTATCTGGAACAGGGCAAAAACATCCGAAAAACGGGTTTTTTGTACCATGTTGAGCCCAAGCGGGTTAAAGCCATCATCAAAGAGGTGCAGGATGCGCTCGATCAGGGACAAACGCTGAAAACGCTCAACTCCCAGGAGCCCTACTATCTGATTGCCCTGCCGCACCTTTGGCAAGAGCGCTTTCCCTGCCAACCCAATCAGCCGCGAGTGACCATCCATGGTCTGACCCCGAGGGAGCGGCTGGAAATTGAGCAGAGCCTACCGCCCGATCTGCCCGAGGCCAAGCTGCTAGATCTGCCTGAGTTTACTGATTTAATTGAGAGACTGCACGAGCTGTCTCAGGCTGATTTGCCTGCCTGCCATCGGATGACCTTTAGCGAAGCGCTGACTGAGCACATCAAGTTTCGGCTGCTGTACTCAGGTACTGTTATTCAGATAGATTCGCCGCTGCTCGGGGTGCCCCTGTTTGCCCTGGCCCGCACGGTGTATTCGCCCAAGGGGGAGCGAGAGCGGGTGTTTACCATGATCGACGATGTAGCCCGCTTCTTTAGCCTCCTGCAGTCTTGGGTTAAGGAGGAAGCGGGTGTTTTGCGGGCAATTGAGGTCTTTGACGTAGACCCAGCCCGCAAGGAAGAGGCCCTGAGTGAGCTTGACCAAATGCTGCAAGCCTGGGCCGATAAGTATCACCAGGATGGAGGGCAGCCTATGGTGCTACAGGTCGCTGCGGGCGAACGGGAATACGAGTAACGACGTAACGCTGCTAGCGTTACTAAACCAATGGATGCGCTGGTCAATCGCTGGGGAAACGGGCTACAGCCTTTTCTAAGCAGACCCTTTAATGACTTCTTAGAGACTCATCCGCTATGGGCTTGGGGGCTAGATCATCCCCTGTGGATGGTCGCGATCGCAACCCTTGCCCTGCTGCTGCTGGCCGGGCTTTGGAGCGCCATTGCCCGGCTGACCGAAAACTTTTGGTTGACCCTGGTGCAGCTGCCGTTTCGGCTAGGGCGGTGGGGATTGCGGGGCCTATCTCGCCTGCTGCACCGTCCGGCTCAACCAGCCCTGGCTAAGTCCTCCAATCACTCGGCCCCTGAGCGACTGACAGAGATTCTGCAGCGCTTAGAAGCCCTGCAGCAGGAGCAGGAAGCTCTGGTGCAGGAGATGCGATCGCTGCTAACTCAGCAGTCTCAGAAATAAGCAAGGGTGTTACAGCTATTCTCGCTCGGGTTCGCCACCCGTCCACCCGCCCACCATCCACAAAAGCCTATGGCTTATTAGTCTGAAAATCGCTGTAGGAAGGGCGCGATCGCATCTCCTTGCAATTCTGTAGTGCTGTGGCCTGAGGTTTCATGTTTCTGTTTTTGTCTAAGCTGCTGCCCCTGTTTGTCTACCCTTTGGGGCTCGCCTGCCTGCTGCTGCTGCTGGCCCTGGGGCTGCTCTGGAAGCGGCCCCGCTGGGCAGCCGGGACGATTGCGCTGGCCCTGGGGCTGCTGCTGGTGAGCGGTAACCCCTGGGTAGCGGCTCAGGTTGTCAAGTCTCTGGAGTGGCGGCACCTGCCAACCGCTGATTTGCCCCAAGTCGAGGCCATTGTGGTGCTGGGCGGCGGCATCAAGCCTGCGGTAGCGCCGCGCCCCTGGGTCGATGTGGCCGAGGCTGGCGACCGGGTGCTGCATGGGGCCCGGCTTTACCAGGCCGGCAAAGCTCCGCTGCTGATCCTCAGCGGTGGCCGGGTTGACTGGAAAGAGGGGGGTCCCCCAGAGTCGAGCGACATGGCCCAGCTAGCGATGGCGCTGGGGGTGCCAAGGCGTGCGATCGCACAAGATCCAACCTCCCTCAATACCTACGAAAATGCCGTCAATGTCAAAGCTATCTTGCGGCAGCGGCGAATTAACCGGGTGCTGCTGGTCACCTCGGCCATGCACATGCCTCGGTCGCTGCTCATCTTCCGCCATCAAGGGATAGACGCCATTCCCGCCCCGACCGATTTTCTCGTCACCCAGCAGTCTCTTCAGGAAAATCGAACGACCTGGCAGGGCCGCCTGCTCGCTTTGGTGCCCCAGGCCGAAGACCTGTCCCCCCTCACCCGAGCCTTAAAAGAGTACATCGGCATTAGCGTGTACTGGCTGCGGGGCTGGCTGTAGCGGCTGCACGCTCTAGTACCTACCGCTTCTGGAACCCCCAATTAGCGGCCCGCGTCGGGCTAGGATAGTCCCATTTCTGTTGAGAAACTGCAATGACTAATCAGCGTCGTGTGTGCTTTCGTCGTCTGGGGTTGAGCCTGCTCTGCTTGGGCCTGGGCCTGGGTTCGGCTCCTGTCCTGGCTCAAGGGGCTCTGGCGGCCGCCCCTGCTACAGCGCCAACCGCTGAGGCCACGCCCTCAGACCTGGAGCTAGAGACCTACACCGATAGCGATCGCTTTTCAATCCGGCTGCCGTCGAGTTGGCAGGTTTTGCCTGCCGAAGCAGGCCCTCTGGTGATTACCAATTTTTCCCAAGGCGAGTCTGAGCGGACTGCGCAGGCTGAAGATCTGCGAACTGAAGTTACCTTGATTGAGCAGCCCCCCGCCGAGGTAGTGCCACTGGCCCTACAGGAGATTCAGAGCCAGGGCTATTCCCTGGCGGACTATGGTGCCATCACAATTGACGGGACAACAGCGCTGCAGCTGTGGCTCGTAGACCTGCCAGAAACGCCAGAAAGTGCCCTAATAACCTACATCGGCTACGACACTGCAACGGCTGTCATCGTCAGTCGCTTTGATGCTTTGACGCCGGAGATCGAGCGCCTGCTAACCACCGTGCACAGCTCCTTCACTCGCCTGTAAACCCCAGCCTGCCCACTGCTTTGGCCGACAAACCCGCAAGGCTTGATGCCGACTATGAAGATTCCTTTGTACAGTAGTAGATAGGTAATCAGATACGGCTGCGCCGATGTGAGCTAAAGATCGCGCGCCAAGTTAAAGCTATGCGCCAAGTTTTGTTATGCGCCAAATTTTGATGGTCGTTCACCAGGAGACCTCCAACCCAGGGCTAGTGGGCCAGGTGCTTCAGGAGTGGGGCTATACTCTCGACATTCACTGCCCGGCCATTGGCCAACCGCTGCCAACGGCTCTTGATGCTTATGAGGGCATCATTGTCTTTGGCGGACCGATGAGCGCCAACGACGATGACACGCTCCCCTTCATTCGCCAGGAATTAGACTGGATTGCCCAGGTTCTAGAGGCTGAGACGCCCTACTTGGGAATTTGTCTGGGAGCCCAAATGCTGGCTAGAGTGCTGGGAGCGCGGGTAGTTTCCCACAGCGAAGCCTTGCGAGAGATTGGCTATTTTCCCCTCCACCCGACCTCCCCAGGTCGGGATTTCTTCGATCGCCCTATGCACGTTTATCAATGGCACAAGGAGGGCTTTGAGCTGGCCGCTGGGTGTACGCTGCTGGCCCAGGGGGGCCTTTTTCCCAATCAGGCTTTTCGGTATCGCCAAAATGCCTTTGGACTGCAGTTTCACCCTGAGATCACGGCTGATCTGATTGACCACTGGACCTCTAATGCAGCTGATCAGCTGCTGCTGCCGGGAGCTCAGGCTCGTCCCCTGCATTTTTACCAGCACCAGCTGTATAGTCAAACTGTGGAAAACTGGTTAAGACGTTTTCTTTGGCAGTGGCTACACCAACAGCCAGCAACGGCCCCAGCCTGGAGCCTTTCTGCTTAGTACAGCCGTCCTGATCAGGCTGTGGAAAACCAAGGTCTAAACTGTGGAAAATGGAGCTTCAGCCTGTGGAAAATGCCGCTTTACTGGGGAAAAAGTCTTGAAAATTGGCCTGATTGGAACCGGACTTATGGGCGGGCCCATGGCGCTGCGGCTGCTGACAGCAGGCCATCAGGTCTGGGCCTATAACCGTACTGTCGCTCGGCTAAAGCCCCTGGCCCTGGCCGGCGTGAATCCGTCCAATCGGGCTGTGACCGTCGTTCAGGCAGCAGAGGCTCTAGTGCTGATGCTGACCGATGCAACCGCTATTCGCTCTGTGCTGCTGACCGATGAGGTCAAACCTGCCTTGAGCGGTCGCACCATTATTCAGATGGGCACCATTTCTCCCCAAGATAGCTGTGCCCTCAACCAGGAATTTCAGGCCCTGTCTGCCGATTACCTAGAAGCCCCAGTCCTGGGCAGCATTCCGGAAGCTAAATCTGGCAAGCTCATTATTATGGTGGGGGCTAGCTCAGAGCATTTCGCGCAGTGGCTGCCGGTGCTGCGATGCTTTAGCGCCGAACCGCTGTATGTAGGCCCTGTCGGTTCGGCGGCTGCCCTGAAGCTGGCCATGAATCAGCTGATTGGTACACTCACTGCGGCCTTTGCCCAGAGCCTAAGCCTGATTCAGCGGCAAGGCATTCCCGTGGAGACATTTATGCAGGTGGTGCGCAATAGCGC
>JACVRP010000204.1 GCA_014534385.1 Cyanobacteria bacterium Co-bin13 | reverse complement strand
GGTGGATGATGATGACGACGATGATGATGATGACGATGATGGCCGTCGTCGCAACTGCAACCAGGGCATTGGCAATGGCGCAGAAGGCTGCGACCCCGGCAACTCTCGTCCTCGCGGCGGCAGCAATGACGAAGGCGGACGCACCCCTGGCAACCGTCCGTAATTGGGAATAAGCAAAGGCCATGCTGCTTGTGGGGTGGGCATCTTGCCTGCCCTGCCAGCAACCGGAAAAGGCCATGTTTCTCGGGGGCGGGCATCTTGCCTGCCCCTTCTAGTGCCAGGCGAGACGCCTATCCCACAAGAGCTTGACCTAAGCAGGTAGCTACCCCTAAGGCTGCTGTCATACTCTTTCCCCGACCGCTGATAGTGTGGATGGCCCCAATTAGTCACTGCGAGCAAAGCGCATAGCCCAAGGGGCATTTAAGAAAAGCGAAGCCCTAGCGCAGCCATACCCGTTAGGGTTATTGCCCGAAGGGCTATAGCAATCCCTGCAAAGCGGCTACAAGGAGATTGCCGCGCTTCGCTCGCAATGACAGCAACGTTTAATTTAGGTCACGTACTTATAACGTTCTAATAAGACCCCTTGCCCTAAGACGGCAAAATTCTGTATCTGTATATACAGAAATCTTTAGAGCTTGGCGGTAAAGCTTCTTGTCCTGATGGCAGGGCTAGCAGGAGTCCTACGCTGCTGAGCAGGAGTAGGTCTATGCAGCTCAATATTTCCAAGTCCAGCGCCGTTTTTTCCGCGTGGCACCCCTCCCACCTATCGGCAAAATCCGCCAGCTCTCTACAGGTTGGTAAATGGGTCAGGCTATTAACGCCGATTAGCCCCTTTAGTCACGATGAGGCGCTGCTGCTCTGTCGGGAACCCGGTAACCGCTGGGTTGTTTGGGTGCCTGGGCACGGCGAAGCGACGGTAGAGGCCGCTCAGCTGCGTTAGCTTTTATCGCCGTCGCTTACCTTATGGGGCAGAGGCAAGTCAGAAAGCCTACCCAGGTGCGGCATTGACTGCTGGCTTGGGCCTGGGCTTTCTGACCCGAGCTATATTTCCTGATAAAAGAAATTATTAAGCCCAAAGAAACAAATTCCGGGCGATCGCAGGGTTTCCTTCTATGATGCGAGATAGACGGTTTTACCCGATTTGCCCCTATGCAGGTTTTGCCCAATCAAGCGGAAGCTTCAACCTCTGAGCCTTCCAGCCCGATCAATGCCCCAACCCGTGAGACGGTAGTGCTCGATGTCAGCGGCATGAAGTGTGCTGGCTGCGTGCGGGCTGTGGAAAAGCAGCTCAACGGCTTTGAGGGAGTGCTCTCGGCCACGGTAAACCTGGTAACTGAGGTGGCCGTTGTTGAAACGGAAAAGGGCAGCATTGCCCCCGAAGCTCTGGCAGAGCGAGTGAGTGAAGCAGGCTTTCCCACCCGGCCCAGAACTACCGATGGCGGCGATGGTACCGCAGGGCTAGCTGACTGGGTGGAGCGCAAGCAGCAGGAGCAAAAGACTTACCTGGGGCGGCTTGCGATCGCAACCCTCCTCCTTGCCCTCTCCACCTTGGGCCATTTGAACCACTTCGGCTGGCTGACGGTGCCCATCCTCAGCGACCTGTGGTTTCACTTTTTGCTGGCTACAGTCACGCTGATGGGCCCTGCCCGAGGCATTGTTGTAGACGGCTGGCAGGGGCTGCGGCGGCTAGCTCCGAATATGAATACTCTGGTAGCGCTGGGAGCCTTGAGTGCCTACACTGCTAGCGTTGTAGCCTTCTTTATGCCCCAGCTGGGCTGGGAGTGCTTCTTTGATGAGCCGGTGATGCTGCTCAGCTTTATTTTGCTGGGGCGCACGCTGGAGCAGCGAGCCCGCTATCAGGCGGCGGATGCGTTGCGATCGCTAGTCGCGCTCCAGCCCACCGTAGCCCGGCTGATCTCCGACCCAGATAAAGCCGATGCTGCCCAGACTGGGGTAGAAGTGCCGGCCAGCTGTGTCCATACCGGGGAGTGGGTGCAGGTGCTGCCGGGGGAGAAGATTCCGGCGGATGGTGAGGTGGTAGCCGGTCAGTCCACCGTAGATGAATCTATGCTGACGGGTGAGGCCATGCCCGTGCTCAAGCAGCCGGGAGACACCGTAGCAGCGGGTACAGTGAACCAGTCAGGGGCTATTGCCCTCAAAGTCACAGGCACCGGCAAAGACACGGTGCTGGCCCAGATGATCCGTCTGGTAGACACCGCTCAGAGCCGCAAAGCCCCGGTTCAGCGGTTAGCCGACGTCATTTCTGGGTACTTCACCTACGGCGTGATCACCCTGGCCACCCTAACCTTTCTCTTCTGGTACTTCATTGGCTTGCCCCTCTGGCCTGAGGTAATGGGTCATGCTCTGGGCCACATGCACGCCGCCCACCACATGACGGCCCAGTCTTCCACGCTGCTGATCAGCCTGAAGCTGGCTATTGCGGTGCTGGTGATTGCCTGTCCCTGTGCGCTGGGCCTGGCGACTCCTACCGCCATCTTAGTGGGCTCTGGCATGGGCGCAGAGCGGGGGCTGCTGATCCGGGGGGGCGACATTCTCGAAACGGTGCATCACCTCGATACGGTGGTGTTTGATAAGACGGGCACGCTGACGGTGGGCCAGCCTCAGGTCACTGATAGGGTGCTGCTGGCAGAAGGCTTCGGGGAAGATGACCTGCTGCGGCTGGCCGCAACCGTCGAGAGCGGCACTCGCCACCCGCTTGCGATCGCAATCCAAGCCGCCGCCCAGCAAAAAGAGCTGGCTCTGCTCAAGGCCGATCACTTCCAGACTGAGCCGGGCCTGGGCATCGCTGCCAGCCTCACCTGGCGAGAAGCGGAGCCAGTCTGTCGCTTGGGCAATCGAGCCTGGATGGAGCAGCAGGGCATTGAGCTAAGCCAGTCGGTTGAGGCACAGGCCAATACCCTGGCCCAGGCAGGTAAGACGGTTGTGTATGTAGCCCTTGATCAAACCCTGATCGGGCTCATTGGCGTGGCTGACGTGCTGCGCTCCGATGCCCGGCAGGTGGTGGAGCAGCTGCAGGGAATGGGGCTCTGGGTGGCTATGCTAACCGGAGATCGAAAAGTGGTGGGAGATGCGATCGCAGCCCAACTTGGCCTGCCCAGCGATCGGGTAATTGCCGAAGTCACTCCCCAGGGCAAAGTCGAAGCAATTTCCCAGTTCCAGGCGCGAGGGCAGCGAGTGGCCCTAGTAGGCGACGGCATCAACGATGCCCCCGCGCTAGCCCAGGCTGATGTCGGCATCACCCTCAACTCCGGCACCGATATTGCCGTGGAAACTGCCGACGTTATCCTCATGCGCGACCAGCTCATGGGTGTGGTCGAGGCCATTCACCTCAGTCGCGCCACCTTCAACAAAATTCGGCAGAACCTGGCCTGGGCCTTTGCCTACAACCTGGTGGGCATTCCCCTGGCCGCAGGCGCGCTGCTGCCGACGCTGGGCATCAGCCTCAATCCTGCTTTTGCAGGCGGTCTAATGGCCTTTAGCTCTGTCACCGTTGTATTGAACTCCCTGCTTCTACGACGACAGGCATCAACGCAAACCTAGTCAGGAGTGGCGGCATCTACGCTTAAAGGGTAGACACATCACTACGGGCTTACACTGGCCCCCATTAGAGACACTGCGGGTACAGTTTTGACTGCCGAAATACCGCAAGATTTGAAGGTGAATCTATCCATCTCAAATCTTGCGGCTGTATGGAACGTCTGGTGTCTCTGTTGGGGCTAGCAGTTTTTGTCGGTTTAGCTTACCTAATGTCTGCTAATCGGCGGGCCGTGCGTTGGCGCACAGTGCTCTGGGGCATCGGGCTGCAGCTTCTCCTGGCCGTATTCATTTTGAGAACCCCGGTGGGTCTGGCCCTGTTTCAATGGTTGGGAGCGGCGGTAACTCGCTTTCTAGACTTTTCCGATGCGGGGGCTGAATTTGTCTTTGGAGAGAACTTTAGAGACGTTTTTATTGCCTTTAAGGTCTTACCTACCGTCATCTTTTTCTCGGCTTTTATCAGCATTCTCTACCACTACGGTCTGCTCCAGCGCCTGGTGCAGGCAGCAGCCTGGCTAATGATGCGCACGATGGGCACCTCTGGGGCAGAGTCGCTATCGGCAGCAGCCAACATTTTTGTGGGGCAAACGGAAGCGCCTCTGGTGATTAAACCCTACGTTGCCAAAACCACTCAGTCAGAACTGCACGCCGTGATGGTGGGTGGGTTTTCAACGGTGGCGGGCGGCGTTTTGGCAGCGTATGTTTCCTTTGGCATTTCCCCAGAGCATTTGATTGCGGCTTCGGTGATGTCGGCCCCAGCAGGACTGGCGGTTTCAAAGCTGATTTACCCAGAAATCGAGAAGCCCCTGACCAAAGGCGATATCGGCCTGGAGGTTGAGCGTTCCTCCGTTAACGTGATCGATGCCGTTACCACCGGGGCTTTGGATGGCCTAAAGCTAGCCCTCAACATTGCCGCTATGCTGATTGCCTTTCTGGCCCTGCTGGCAGCGGTCAACGCCTTATTTGGCTGGCTGGGCAGCTTGGTTGGCCTGCCGGAGCTGTCTCTAGAACTTATTTTTGCCTACCTGCTCGCTCCGGTAGCCTGGCTGATGGGGGTGCCCTGGGCTGATTGTCTGGAGGTCGGCGTCCTGCTAGGCAAGAAAACGATTCTCAACGAGTTCATTGCCTACCTGGATTTGCAGCAGATGACGGCAGAGTTTTCCATCTCAGACCGTTCAGTCGTGATTGCGACCTATGCTTTGTGCGGATTTTCTAACCTAAGCTCGATCGGCATTCAAATCGGGGGCATTGGCGGCATTGCGCCTAACCGGCAGCGAGATCTGGCCAAGCTGGGCATGAGCGCGATGATCGGTGGCAGCCTGGCATGTTTTATGACGGCCTGTATTGCCGGGTTGCTGCTGTAATGCGTGGCAAAACACTATTTATAGCGCTAGCCATTGGTATTAGGACGGGGTGCAGGGGTGGAACCTCTGGCTGGGGGCGGAGCCCCACACCCCCATTCAATTCAATGTCCTAAGCAATGGGGCGACAGCTATAAGCCAAAGAATGAGCCAAAAAATGAGCCAAAAAACGAATCTCTAAATCCACTTTTGGAGAGGTGCTCAACGGCTATTTTGGCCCGATAAAGGAAGTGTGAATGGGTTTTTGAGGGGATCTCATCCTTCGAGCGCCCTAAAACCGCTAAAGGCATCGCTTCATGGCACTCAGAGATCGATTTTTGTGCGAGGCTAGCCAGTTCTCCAAATACGTTGAGGCAGAGCTGTTCAATCTCTCGATTCACATTTCTCTAAAGCACAGGTATCTCTATGTGGATACCCCCAAAGTTGGCTGCTCGACTATCAAGCTGACGCTACAGCGGCTAGAGCTAGAAGATGAGCAGTTCGCGCGGGATGACTTTGAGGACATCCACCTCCGCAAGTTTTCCCCTTTGCTGATGCCGATTCAGGTAGGCCCGTTGGATGCCTTTTTGAGCCGCTCTGACATCTTCAAGTTCTGCTTCGTGAGAAATCCCTACACGCGGGTTTTATCCTGCTATCTGGATAAGATCGCTGCACCTCACCCGATCAAAGCCCAAATACTCAGGCAGTTAGTCCGTAACTAGACTGTCCTACATACCGAAGTCTCGTTTGAAGACTTTATCTCTACTGTAGAAGCACAGCCCATCTCGGCAATGGATCCGCATTGGCGCTTGCAGTACTACCAAACCTTTCAGGAAGCGATCAGGTTTGACTTTGTCGGCAAGTATGAAAGCTTTGGCAAAGACCTGCAGGCCGTAGGCGAAAAGATATCGCCTAATTTCTCAAAATACTTTCTCCATGAAAGGCGCAATTCAACCTCATCTGCTAATAAATTTGCTAACTTCTACACGGCTGATCTAATGGAGCGGGTTTACAGGCTTTATGAGCTGGATTTTGCCCATTTTGGGTATTCTAAGCACCT
Organism: Cyanobacteria bacterium Co-bin13; assembly: GCA_014534385.1. GTDB lineage: Bacteria > Cyanobacteriota > Cyanobacteriia > Phormidesmidales > Phormidesmidaceae > JACVSF01. Next base: position 880 of record JACVRP010000204.1, on the reverse strand, counting down.
CTAAAGCGACTCAATCCACGAATTGCGATGTCTAGCTCATTCCTCCGTCGCTGCATTCTTCGCCACCCATCCACCCATCCGCAAAAGCCTGCGGCTTATTAGTCTGAAAATTGCTGTAAGAGACGGCAACAGGGCCAGCACCGAGGGATTTTTGCGGCAGGCTGGTTGTTGGCTGTGGCGGGGGTGAGGGTGCGATCGCAACCCCCTCCTCCCACCTTCCAAAAACTCAAATCCCAAGACTGCTTTGCGTACAGTAGGCTATAACCACAGGCGTCTTAAGAAGTTCGGTACCGGGTTTGTTCAGTTCGACAGAAAGGCTCCAATCAACCCTTCGCTCCAAGGATTGGGCCTGGCCGTTTTGGCCAGTGGTGCCGCTTTACCCCTATGGGCAGCGGCGAACGCTGCGGCAGGAAATTGTCAAAGATACGATCTGGACCTTTGATCAGGTGCAGGGCATTTTCTACGTCATCGTGCCCATTCGGATGACGGTGGTGCGGCTAGAGCGGGGCGGCCTGCTGGTATATGCGCCAGTTGCGCCCACGCCCGAGTGTGTGCGACTGCTGCAGGAGCTAGAGGCCCGGCATGGTGAGGTGAAATACATTGTTCTACCGACCGTTTCAGGTATTGAACACAAGGTATTTGTAGGGCCGTTTGCCCGCTGCTTTTCCAGGGCACAGGTGTTTGTTGCCCCGGATCAGTGGAGCTTTCCCGTGAACCTGCCGCTGGCCTGGTTGGGCCTGCCCGCCAACCGGACTCAAGTATTGCCCGCAGAAAGCTCTAAGTCCCCCTTTTGCGATGACTTTGACTATGCCATTTTGGGGCCGCTGGGGCTGGGGTTGGGGCCCTTTGTAGAGGTCGCCTTTTTTCACCGGAGTACGCG
>JACVRP010000127.1 GCA_014534385.1 Cyanobacteria bacterium Co-bin13 | reverse complement strand
TTTATCCAGATCATGCCGTTTACCCCGGCCAATCGAGACAACATGGTGTCTTGGATGGCGGGCCGCTCCGATGGTGAAAACTACGGCAAGCTGCTGCTCTACGACTTTCCCCGGCAGGAGTTGGTGTATGGCCCGAGCCAGATCGAGGCCCGGATTGATCAAACTCCCGAAATTTCAGAGCAAGTCTCCCTCTGGAGCCAGCAGGGGTCGCGGGTGATTCGCGGAGACCTGCGGGTGATTCCTATCGATACGTCGCTGCTCTACGTTGAGCCGCTCTACCTGCGAGCTGAGCAGGGCGAACTGCCGGAGCTGCGCCGGGTGATTTTGGCCTATGGCGATCGCATTGTCATGCGCGAAAACCTGGAGGCGGCCCTAGACGCCATTTTTGGTCAGGGCACCAGCAGCGCGGTAGCAGAGTCTCCTAGCCCAACTGAACCGGCCGCTGTTCCCACCCTGCCGGCCAACTACTCTAGCCTGATTCAGTCGGCCGTGGAGGCTTACGAGAGGGGCCAGGAAGCTCTGCAGCAGGGCGACTGGCAGGGCTACGGCGAAAGCCAGCAGCAGCTCGGGGAGACTTTGCAGCAGCTGCAGCAGCCATAAAAAACTAGAGGCGCTTTAAGCGCCTCTAGTCTCGGTTGCTGACTTGTTTGCCTAAAATTACTTCACCATGTGATGATCGACGGCAAAGCGCACCAGCTCAGCGCGATTGTTGGTGTCGGTTTTACGGAACAGGCTGCTGACGTATTTTTCGACGGTGCGGGGGCTGAGATACAGCCGATCGCCGATCTGCGCGTTGGATAGGCCGTCGGAGATTAGGGTCAGCACGTCCTGTTCGCGGGAGGTTAGGTCGGGCTTGGGTTCTTCTTCGGAGTGGCCGAGTTTGGCCCTTTCAGAGGCCATAGCCCGGTCCTGGGCAGTTTGCAGGGCGACCTGGTTGATCCAGGCGGCCTGAATCAGCTGCGATCGCTCCAGCAAATTCCGCACGACTGCGCCAATTTCGCCCAGCTCAAAGGGCTTAGGCAGGTAGGCATCGCAGCCCATCTGGTAGCCCTTGATGCGATTTTCGGTTTCGGTGTGGGCCGACAGGAAGATCACGGGCAGCAGCCGCCAGGCGGGATGCTGCCGTACTCGCTGCACCAACTCATACCCGTCTACGTGGGGCATGGTGATATCTGTTATCAGCAGATGGGGCTGAAATGCAAAAATTTGCCGGAAGGCATCTTCGCCATCGGTAGCTAGAAGAACCGAGTAGCCCTCAAGCTCTAGGTAATCGCTAATCGACAAGCGAGTTCCCTCGTCGTCTTCTGCGACCAGGATTGTCAGGGGCATGGCCTCAACTTACACTCTTGCGCCTACTTAATAGCCTAGGAGAGAATCCCTGGAAATGTATGTATCTGTTGTTGAAATTCAACTAAATTGAATTCTTTTGAAACACTCTTGTGAACTATTGGTGAACTATTGGGCCGTTAGCGCTGGCTTCTCTGAAGCGGTAGCAGGCGTCAGTTCGGCCTGCCACACCTGATGAGCCCGCTCTAGGTCGAAGGGAAAGGGCCGCCTTAAAGGGCGAAACTCACGGGGGTGGGTCGGCCCATGACGCAAGACTGCGTTGACCAAAACACAGCTTTCTGCGCTGAGGTTGATAGCCGCATGGGGAACGCCTGGGGGAATGGTCACCACCTGGGGCGTGCGATCGCACAGCCCAATATAGCGGTACTCGCGGTTTTGCAGCACCACCAGCACCAGGCTGCCCTTGACCACCAGCAGCTGATCGGTCTGAAAGTGATGCACATATAGGTCATCCACTGTTCCTGCCGGAATGTCTACCAGCATGGTTTCGTGGCTGGCCTGGGGCGTGTAAAAAGCGGCCATTCCTCCCTTGATTGAATCTAGCTTGCGCACCTGCACCTGGGCCGTGAGTCCCATAAAGCCCTCCATTGGGGCACGAATTTGCCTACACCGGTTGCTACCCACATAATAACGAATCATTAAAAAAATGCTTCGCCTTGAGAAAAAGTAGTCAAATTGTGTATCAAGATCGGCTGCGGATTTAAACGGCCAGGTTGGGCACTTGAACGAGTTAGGTCAGCAGGGGTTAGGCTGCCGCGATTTTGATTTCGTCAGGCAGTCCCGGATCTCCCAGAATGGTCACACCCCTCTGATTGGCGTTGAGGTGACGAACAATTTTGTAAACGGTCTCTACCTCGTCTAGGAAGCCGATTTTAGCGGCCAGATCTGACAGCGTTAGCGGCTGGTCGCTAGCCTGTAGAGCCTGGACCACTTTCGACTGCAGATCGATCACGCTGGCTGCCGCCTTTTTCCCGGCCTCAACCCCTGGCTGGTGATAGGCGTTGATATTGACCAGAGAGGCATAAAAGCCGACGGCCCGTTCGTAAAGGGCAATCAGCGCCCCTACCGTGTGGGCGTTGACCTCAGGAATGGTCAGCGTGATTGAGTCCCGGAAGTTTTCAAAGAGGGCCTGACGGGTGCCCTGCAGCAACCCAAACAGGAAGTCGCCCGAGGTAGCCCCGGCTTCGATCTCAACCGAGTCTCCCACGCGGTCTTTAAGGACTTCGATAAAGGTGACAAAGAAGGTGGGCACGCCTTCCCGCAGCTGCTGTACGTAGGCGTGCTGGTCGGTGCTGCCCTTATTGCCATAGACGGCAATGCCCTGATAGACCACGTTGCCATCGAGGTCTTTTTCCTTGCCCAGCGACTCCATGACTAGCTGCTGCAGGTAGCGGCTAAACAGCAGCAGGCTGTCTTTGTAGGGCAAGATCACCATGTCCTTCTCGCCTTTACCGTTGCCTGCGTAGTACCAGGCAAGGGCCAGTAGGGCCGCAGGGTTTTGGCGCAGGTCGGCAACTCGGGTGGCTGCATCCATTTCCCGCGCTCCGCCCAAAATAGAGCGAATATCAATGCCCTGCAGGGCCGCTGGCAGCAGACCCACCGCCGACAGCTCGGAGGTGCGGCCGCCGACCCAGTCGTGCATGGGGAACGTGGCTAGCCAGCCCTCTTTCTTAGCCTGCTGATCGAGGCCGCTATCGACGCCGGTAACCGCCACAGCCTGACGGGGGAAATGCAGACCTCGCTGCTCTAGCCGGTGGCGCACCTCGACCATACCGTTGCGGGTTTCGGGCGTACCGCCAGACTTGGAGGTGACGATTACTAGAGTCGTGGCGAGGCGATCTTCTAGCCGCGCCAGCACCCGATCAATGCCTTCTGGGTCGGTGTTGTCGATAAAGTGAATTTGCAGCGGCGGAAAGTCGGGGCCGAGGGCCTGGGCAACAAACTGGGGCCCTAGGGCCGACCCTCCAATGCCAATGGAGAGAATGTCGGTAAAGTGCTCTTGCCCGGGCGGATAGAGCACCCCGGTCCGGATTTGGCTGGCAAATTGCTCAATAGCGACCAGCGTCTCGACGATGTCTTGGCGCAGTTCGGGGGTGGGGGCGAGATCGGGGTCTCTCAGCCAGTAGTGGCCCACCATACGGTCTTCATCGGGGTTTGCGATCGCACCTGCCTCTAGCGCCGCCATGTCTTCAAAGGCTTTTTGAAAACGGGGCTGCATCTGGGCCACAAAGGCATCATCAAACCGCATGCGGCTCACGTCCAGATAAAAGCTCAGCCCTTCGTTGTAATAGAGCCAATCCCGATAGCGTTGCCAGAGCGCCGCAGCATCATTCATGACCGTCACTCCTCTCTTCTTCCTGCTAAATCCAACTCTACTGCGTGAAGTTTAGGACACAATCGTCGGAATGCCCTTGAAGTGGTGATGAATTTAAACTGCGGAAAGAATTGATTAACCTTATCTTCCAAGTCTTTCCCCTGCCCAAGCCGGCCCTTGACAGATTGGGCTTGGGGTGCGCTCTGGAGGCTGCGATCGCAAATACGGCAGTGTTCCGTGAACGCTTTTAGCTTCCCGTCAGCTACAAACATTCTCAAAAAATCTCTCTAATGGCAGACCTGCTGAGGTCGTTCACCGGCTGAATTCGGCAGCTTCGCTAGCCGGGCGGGTTGCTTGGAGGTAGGCAACGCCGCCTTGCTGTTGACAGTAAATCGCAGCTTTATTGAAATCGAATTGCAATAAGAGAAAACTTTAGGTATTCTAAGGGCAGGCAGTTACCGGCTGCCTCACCCTGGCAGCAGCCCTGGGGTTAACCGCAGTTTTTTGGAGATGGCGATGAAAGAGACAACGATTCAGCCCCAGGTTTTAGAGGGCAGGTATGTTGGTGAACTGAAATCGCCCAAAGGCAAGCTGAAGGGACTGCGGCTGCAGACAGCCCGGCAGGAGTACGCCATCAAACTGCCGAGCTACCTGATCCCTGTCCTACGCCACGAGGTTGAACCGGGCAGCCCGGTGCGGGTTTGGGTCAGCCCTAAAAAAGATGCCTGGTTAGGCCTCAACGTTGTTCCCCTCAGCCCCAAAGCCGTGGCGGCAGAACCGCTCGCTGCTCCAGCCTCGGCCCAGCTCGAAAAACCCCAGCGGGTTCAGGTCTGTGGTAAGAGCAACTGCTGCAAGCGCGGCGGCAGCGAGGTCTACGAGGCCATGGAGGATGCGATCGCAACCAACCCCAATTTCAGCAATATTCGCTTAGAGCCCAGCGGCTGCCTAAAGGAATGTAAAAAAGGCCCCTGCATTCGACTGGCCTCTACCGGCAAAGTATTTACCCAAGTCACGCCTGAAAATGCGCCAGCCATTCTGGCAGAGCATTGTCCCCAGTCCAAGCGGCTGCCAGACACCGGGTTAACCAGAGGGCTTAAAGCGCCATCCGGGGCAAAACGCTAGGACAGACTGTAACTATCGAGCCCAGCGCGCTTCCTACAGCAACGGCCCCAAATTGGGGCCGTTGCTCATAACAGTAACAGGGGCATGAAGGCACACCTCTGCAGCAGTTTCAGGCCCTACCCTTCACCGCCTTCACCGCCTTCGCCACCTTCACCACCTTCAGTTTCTGCAGGTGTTTCAGGCGTAGTTTCAGGGGTCGTTTCCGTAGGTGTGACCACGTCGCCCTCAGGTGTATCACCTGCATCAGTAGCGGGGCCTTCGCAGCCCACCAGAGTAGCTGCCAAACTCGCAGCCAAGAACAATCCAACCGGCTTGAGTCCTTTCATGTGGTTACGCCTTAGCTTTTACTTAACCAAATCGTGCATCCAAAAGATTAGCGAGCAATGCGATCGGCGTCAATCAGCTTAAAGGTAGATAAATGCCCTAAAATCCCGTTTTTTGGGTTTAACTCGGGCTTAACCAAGCTGCTGATTTAGGCTCCAGTCATAGGGCAAATACTTGACTGTCGGAGCCCTAGAAGGCCCCGCAACAGGCAGATAGGCGCGAATATAGTCCGATACGGAGGGTGCAGCCTGCAAAAAATCCTGACGATACCACTTAAAAATTTTGCTGCAGTACAAAGTCTGCTCGGCTGCGTCATACCTCACCTTCGCAGGGTTCTGGATAAACCGCCGGGCGTCTTCCTCCAGCTGCTGCTCAACCTGGTCAGCCTGGTAGGCCCGATTGCGTAACAGGGGGCAGCCGGTAGACGCGCACACCAGCGCAAAGTGAATCCGGGGTTCGCTATACTGCTGCCGCAACAGGCCATGCTCAATCTGGTTGAGGCTGAGCCGCTGCCCGTTGAACGTGTAGATCGTCCGGGTGAAAAACCGCCAAAACGCAAACCAGTTTGGAATGCCTAACCAGGTGGGCTGAATTGAGTCGATGGGGTAGCGGATCAGCACCTGCTGAATGGTGAGGGCGTTGTAAAGGTTTAGCAGCAGGGATAGGCTTTCCTGCCGTTCTAGCAATGCCAGGTCAAGGGATGAGAGAGAAGCTAGCCAGTCCTCTAAGCGGGAGACAGATTCGGCCTGCCAGCGTGGGTAATCAACTCGCCCCTGCGAATCCACGTAGGTTTGCAGCATCTCATCCCAGGGCGAAACATTTATCATCGCTGCCAACCTCCCGGATAGGTGCGCTTGTCTGCCAGTGTCGTCTTCAAGCATAAAATAGGGCGGGTTATGCAGTCCCTAGTAAAGAAAACCTCCTATGTCCAGCCCCTTCAATAACCCACTGATGAACCCATTGATTGGCCCACTGCGGGCCTGGGCCTGGCAGCGGATAAAAAGCAAAATTCGAGCGCAGTTTCCCACGGTTGAGCCAATCTCAACCCAGATGTTGGCTACCTGGCTAGAGCAAGCGTCTAAGCCCACCCTGTTGGATGTGCGTCGGGCTGAGGAGTTTGCGGTTAGCCATCTCTCTGCTGCCCAGCACACACCTGATCTTGAAGCCGTCAGGCAGGCAAAGCTGGCACCCGATCAGCCCATCGTTGCCTACTGCTCGGTGGGGTATCGCTCAGCTCGATTGGCCCAGCAGCTGCAGCAAGCGGGCTTCACCCGGGTTTACAACCTGGAAGGGTCTATTTTCCAATGGTTTAATGAAGGCCGCCAGGTCGTGCAAAATGGGCAGGCAGTCAATCAAGTACACCCTTACAACCGCCTGTGGGGAATGCTCCTCAAGCCAGCAGAATCGCTTTTACAGGGGCAGAAGCGGAACTACGGCGATCATGTCGTTGGAGTTGAGGTGAGCAACGAAGTTGATCAGTCCCAACAGCAGACCAATGCCCAGGATCATGGAAAAGGCAACTAGAAGTCGGGCTAAAACGGGTTTCACAGGCTGACTGCGCTCCCAAACTCACAATATCTTTCGCTTCTAGCCTAGGTTAGCTGTCCCTTGCTCGCGTCTACCACGAGACGGACGCCTGTTGGGCCGGCAAGGTTAAGTTTTTGTAGTTGCGATCGCAGTGAAGCAACCCCTTGACCGGCACTTAGGCAGGCAACAAGTCCGGCTAAAAATCGCCGGAGACCGCTTTTTTGAGATTGTCGGGGGTGCCAATATCGAGGTACCGTCCGGCTGCAAAGGCCTCAGCCTCAACCCGCAGGCCCGCGCCAATAGCAGCCTGAATCACATCGCCAATGGGAATTTCGCTGTAGGGCGGAAACTGCTTTAAGGTTTGCGGCACTGTATCGCCGATCAGTAGCTTCAGCTCGGCCTCAATAAACTGGTGCAAAAACTCAGTGAAGCTGGGCTGCCAGATTGCGATCGCCCACATATATTTCAGGTCAGTCCGCTGCGACTTCTCTAGAATGGCCGCGACTCGGCCTGCCTCATCAAACTCGACCACGCCGACCTTTTCCGGCTGATCCGTAGGAAACAGCCCCAGGACAACGTCAGCTCCCCCTGCTGCCTGTCTTGCCAACAGCTTGGTATAGGCCTCCTGAGGCTGAAACAAGATATCGGGAAAGCCCAGCGCCACGGTGGCCTCGCGCACAAAGGGATAGGCCTGATTCAGGCTAAACGGTACCCCAAAGGGAACGTGGACCGTGAGATAGCCCAGCCGCATGTCCAAAAGTGCGCCATCGCCCAGATAGGCCGGAATGTCCCACTTCCCTGGCCGCAAAATCACCAAAGCTTCGGTAATGCCCCCCTGTCGCATGGCCGCTAGCAGGGAGTGACAGGCGACTCTAGGCCCTGCCCCAGCTTGAATTCCCAAGGGAAATAGCTCTTTGCTCATCGGCAGCGGCCCCAAGCGGGTCGCCTGTCCGGCAGCAGGCATCAGCCCAATGATGCGGGTCGGTGGCATGGTCAGTTGTGTTGAGAGGGATTGGGGAAGGGACTAAGCACCCAGATTTCGACGGTAGAGACAGCGCAGCTGTCGCACATCTGCCTGCGTTTGAAACGCGTCAGGCGCAGCAACGGCCTGCACTTCATCAAAGGCAATTTGAGCCTGGGGAAGTTCAATGGCATCTGCCACTCCCTGCCGCACCCCAGGATCTAGCGTCTGATAAATCAGGCTCAAATGCGGATTGAGCTGATAGCCAGCCAAATCCGGCAAAGCCTGACGAATCTGTTGAGCCAGCTGGAGCAGCACATCACTGGATTGAAGCTGCACAAACACGGTTTTAGCAAACACCGGGCTCTGCTGCACACCCACAGCCTCTAGTGTAAAGCCAGAAATGCCCTGCACCGCTGCCGCCATCACCTGCTCCAAATCCACCGTTTCAGGCACCGGCCCACTCTGTAAAGTGACGTGGGGCAAAAAGGGCGTTGCCTGGTAAGTTTGTGCCAGCCTAGCGATCAGGTCTTGAAAATCACTGCGATAAGGTTCCGAAGGCACCAGCCAAAAAGAAACATGAGCCACACTTCACCCCCCTTATTAAGCAAGAACGCTGCTGGAGAACCGCCCCTGCTCCCCCGCTCCCCTGCCTCTCTGCTCCCCCGCTCCCCTGCTCCCCTGCCCTCAATGCCCCTTACTATCCCGCACAAACCGCACATCATGAATCGGGCAGCGCGGCGTTTCTACAGCAGAGTCGCGACGGTACCACTCCTGGTGACAACTGGCGACGGGACAGACATAGTGGGGACTTTCGATGGGATTGTGGCTACCGGTTAGCGGTTCGTAGGTTCTCAGCGATTTTAGGATGGTCTCAGCTGCGGTGTTCTCCTCTAGAGACCGCCGCAGCCACTCCCGCGTCAGCTCGTGCTGAGACAGGACTGCGACAATCTGCTCTGTAGCTAGGGGTTCTGCCGATGCCTGGCTGAGTAGGTGAGCCAACTGGCCGTCTACCTGCTGGGCCGTAGGGGCATCCAGCAGTTTGGCTAAGTAGGGTCGAATTTCTTGAGCCGTTTTGACAATCTGATCGGCAGAATAGGCAGAATACATAAAAAACACTCCCCTTGAGTGAGTACCTCCATCTTAGTAGGCTGTCTTTGCAGCTAATCCTGTGCCAGTCCCCTGCCGATAAAACATTTAAACGGCTAAACAATTTCTCAGGCCGACTCCGCCCCTTGCCCTTCTGCCCCCCTGCCCCCAGGCTGCTGCCTCAGAAAAGCCAGGGCTGCAGATAGCTGGGCAATCCGCTGGCGGGTGCTGCAGGCCCGGTTAGACCCGACTCAGCTGCGCTGGCAGCAGTTTTGGCTGATTGAATGCGGTCAGGAGATGATCGCCTGCGGCCAGCTGCG
>JACVRP010000380.1 GCA_014534385.1 Cyanobacteria bacterium Co-bin13 | reverse complement strand
CTATTTGAGCAATCCACTTGGCGCCCTCCACAGAGCATGGCAACCCCGTCCACAAATCCATGCCCACAAACCCAGGCAGCTTCCCGCTAAAACCCAGCTGCGAATGCTCGCCTGTCGACCAAAAAATGGTCACACAGACATATAGAATACTAAGTTGTGGCTCTATCAAGCATTTGGCGTCTATTTGAGGGGGTCCTGGATAGCGAGAAGGTCAGTTTGGCCCATCGTTGTTGGGCAGTCTTAAACAGTTGATGGGCTTTTGTTAAGGTCACTAAAGACCTGGCGTTTCTGTCCTAAACATTCCTGTAATACTGTTGATGTCTTGCTGATGGTTGAGAGCCGATGTCATTCAAACCTGCACTGACAGCGACTTTAATCATATTGATTTGAGGTTGACCATGAGGTATCGCGCCCTAATCGTTGCGTTCCTGGCAATCTGCCTGAGTGTATTAACTGCCTGTAGCGAAGCTCCTACCGCCACTAGCGATGTGGCTCTGACCTATGACCAGATCCGCAACACGGGTTTGGCCAACAAGTGTCCCCAACTTGGGGAAACTCGGCGGGGCAGCATTGAGATCGAGCCAGGCAAGTCTTACCAGATTGTAGATATGTGCCTGGAACCCACGGCTTATTTTGTCAAAGAGGAAACGGTCTCTAAGCGACAAGAAGCCGCCTTTGTTTCGGGTAAAGTCGTAACCCGGAAAACTTCCAGCCTGGATCAGGTGCGCGGCGACCTGATTCCCGAAGCTGACGGCAGCTTCACTTTCCAGGAAAAAGACGGCATTGACTTCCAGGCTATTACCGTGCAGCTCCCTGGGGGGCAGCAGGAGCCTTTCCTGTTCACCGTCAAAGGACTGGTGGCCCACTCTCAGCCCGGCCTGAATGCCGTTACCACTTCGACTGACTTTGAGGGCGACTACCGCGTTCCCTCCTACCGGACGTCTAACTTCCTTGACCCCAAAGGTCGCGGTCTAGCAACCGGATACGACACCGCTGTGGCTCTGCCCGGACGGGGTGACGATGAACTAGAGCGGGAAAACGTCAAAGCCTTTGACATCGGCGATGGCCACATTTCCCTGCAAATCTCCAAAATTGACACCTACAGTGGCGAATTTGGCGGCACCTTCGAGGCAGTTCAGCCCTCTGACACCGACATGGGTACTGCTAAGCCTGTAGAAATCAAGCTGCAGGGCGTTTTCTACGGCCGCATTGAAGAAGCTGCCTAGGCGGTCTTAACCAATCGGTTTACACCCAACTTGAGGAGGAGGCGTCGGCCTCCTCCTTTTTATTAGCTCTTTTTAAGGCACCCTTGGTTAGATCCGGTGCGGCCAGGTCTGAGGTAGGTTGCTAGCCCCGCCCCTACGGTCTTTGTTATTACAATAATTAAGTACGGACTTTGGGCGTCAGGCGTTGCCTTAAGCCGCCTCCGGTACCTTTCAAATTTGTTTTGCCCCTGACCTGAACCTGGTTGGGGGGTGTTTGTGTTGCCCGCACCTTCGACCCGACTGCTATGGCTTTTTCGTCTGTTATCCGTACCCTAGAGCGATCTTCCCTGACTGCTGATTTGCTCAGCAAACTCAAGCAGCAGGGCGAGCTTCACCTGAATGGGGCGGCCCGTCTACCCAAGGGTCTGGTAGCCAGCACCTTGGCCCATGCTCAGACGGCTCCTCTCCTAGTGGTGACAGCCACGCTAGAAGAGGCGGGACGCTGGGCAGCCCAGCTAGAGGCGATGAGTTGGCCCACAGTCCACTTTTATCCCACCTCCGAGGCTTCACCCTACGACCCCTTTGACCAGGAATCGGAGATGACCTGGGGCCAGCTTCAGGTGTTGGCCGATCTGCTCAAGCTCAGCCGCAGCCCGGCTCCAGCCCCTAAGCCCCTGGCAATTGTGGCCACTGAGCGATCGCTCCAGCCCCACCTGCCCCCGGTCAGCCAGCTGCAGCCCTACTGCCTAACGCTGGTCAAGCAGCAGGAGCTGAACCTGCGAGATCTGGGCACTCAGCTGGCTCGGCTGGGCTACGAAAAAGTTCCAACGGTTGAAACTGAGGGCCAGTGGGCCCAGCGCGGCGACATTGTCGATGTCTTTCCGGTGGCCTCGGAGCTGCCGGTGCGGCTAGAGCTGTTTGGCGATGAGCTGGAGCGGCTGCGCGAGTTTGACCCCAGCACCCAGCGGTCGCTAGATGCGATTGACCAGCTGGTGCTGACCCCCACAAACTACACCCCGCTAATTTTAGAAGCCCTGCGCCAAAAAGGGCTGCTGGAGCAGGTGATTCCTGAGGAAGCGCGAGAGGGCCTAGACGACGGCATTGCTCCCGAGGGCGTGCGCCGCTGGTTGGGCCTGGCCTTTGACCAGCCGGCTTCGCTGTTAGACTACCTGCCTGAAAATACGGTCATTGCGCTAGATGAACCCGATCAGTGCCGCGCCCACAGCGGTCGCTGGCTGGAGCACGTTAACGATCACTGGGTCGAGGTCAATGCCGATGCAGAGGCCGTGCAGCTGCCCAAGATTCACCGTGCCTTTGACGAGTCTCTGGCAGAAGCTGAGATTTTCCAGCGGGTTCACCTCAGCGAGCTGGCCGAGGAAGGCAAGGGGCTAAACCTCTCTAGCCGCTCGGTGCCAGCCATTCCGCACCAGTTTGGCAAGCTGGCCGAGACGATTCGCAAGGAGCGCGATCGCAACTTTTCAATCTGGCTCGTCTCAGCCCAGCCCTCCCGCTCCGTCTCCCTGCTGCAGGAGCACGACTGCCCAGCCCAGTTTGTGCCTAATCCCCGCGATTTTCCTGCCATTGAAAAGCTTCAGGGCCAACACACCCCCGTTGCCGTGAAATACTCCGGCCTGGCCGAACTCGAAGGCTTTGTGCTGCCCACCTTCCGCATTGCCATCGTCACCGACCGAGAATTTTTTGGTCAGCACACCCTGGCCACCCCTGGCTACGTACGCAAGCGGCGGCGGGCCGCTTCCAAGCAGGTCGATCCCAACAAGATGAAGCCGGGGGACTTTGTGGTGCACCGCAGCCACGGCATCGGCAAGTTTCTCAAGCTAGAGAGCCTCACCCTCAGCAACGAAACGCGGGAGTACCTGGTGATCCAGTACGCCGACGGGCTGCTGCGGGTGGCTGCCGATCAGCTCAGTGCCCTATCGCGCTATCGGGCCACCACCGAAACCCCGCCAGTGCTCAACAAAATGTCGAGCAAGGCCTGGGAAAAGACCAAGGGCAAGGCCCGCAACGCCATCAAAAAAGTGGCGGTCGATCTGCTCAAGCTCTACGCTCAGCGGGCCAAGATGGAGGGCTACGCCTACCCGCCCGACATGCCCTGGCAGGAGGAACTGGAGGAATCCTTCCCCTACCAGCCCACGCCTGATCAGCTCAAAGCGGTGCAGGATGTGAAGCGCGACATGGAGAGCGATCGCCCCATGGACCGTCTGGTTTGCGGCGATGTCGGCTTTGGTAAAACCGAGGTGGCACTGCGGGCCATCTTCAAAGCCGTCACTTCGAACAAGCAGGTCGCCCTACTGGCTCCCACCACGATTCTCACCCAGCAGCACTATCACACCCTCAAGGAACGCTTCGCTCCCTACCCGATCCAGGTGGGACTGCTCAACCGCTTCCGCAGCCAGCAGGAGAAAAAGGACATCTTGCAGCGGCTGGCCACAGGTGAACTCGATGTCGTGGTCGGCACCCACCAGCTCCTGGGCAAGGGCGTCAACTTCAAGAACCTGGGCCTGCTGGTGATCGACGAAGAGCAGCGCTTTGGCGTCAACCAAAAAGAGAAAATCAAGTCACTCAAGACTCAGGTGGACGTGCTTACCCTTAGCGCCACCCCGATTCCGCGCACGCTATATATGTCGCTCTCCGGCGTGCGTGAAATGAGCCTGATCACCACGCCGCCGCCGTCGCGCCGCCCGATTAAAACCCACCTGGCTCCCCTCGATCCCGAAAGCATCCGTACCGCCATTCG
>JACVRP010000395.1 GCA_014534385.1 Cyanobacteria bacterium Co-bin13 | reverse complement strand
ATGGGGCTGTCTTGGTCGTTGGTGCTGGTGATTTCTAGATCGCCCTGGCCATTGCGCACTAGCCAGACCCAGCCGCTGCCAAATTCATCGGCTCCGGCTTCGTTGAACTGCTCCTGGAAACTGTCAAAGCTGCCGAAGGTTTGGTTGATGGCCTGGGCAATTTCGCCGGTGGGTTCGCCGCCACCATCGGGGCTCATGATTTGCCAGAAGATAGTGTGGTTGAGGTGGCCGCCACCGTTGTTGCGGATGGTGGTCTGAATGTCGCCGGGTAGATTGTCTAGATCGCGCAGCAGGGACTCGACGCTGCGGTTTTGCAGGTCGGGGTAGTCTGCGAGGGCTTCGTTCAGATTATTTACATAGGCGGCGTGGTGTCGGTCATGGTGCAGCCGCATGGTTTCGGCATCGATAGCGGCTTCGAGGGCACCGTAATCGTAGGGTAGGGGGGGCAGTTCGGCGGGAGTTTCCAGCTCACGGTCTATATAGGCGACAGGGGTTGCTTCAGCCTGTTGCTGTTGGGTCTGGGTCTGGGAGCCGGCAGGGGTTTGGGCCTGGGGTACGCCCTGGCAGGCAACCAGCAGCAACAGGGCGGCCATGCCTGAGAGAACGTACTTGAGCTGACGCTTTAAAACTTTCATGATTTCAACCTCAAAATCGGTAAACCCTCAAGATTCAGAAAAAGGGGAATTAGAATGGGTCTGCTTAAAATTGGCCTGCCAAAAGCGAGGGTGGAAGACAGCCCGACCCTGACGCTCATCGAATGCGTCTATTGGGGCGAGACCCGCTGATAGCGTCTTCTCGTTTGCCCGAAAACAGGCCCAGGGGAGGACCCAGGGCAAGGCCCACGAGAAATCCACCAGCGTGGGCCCAGTAGGCAATGCCGCCAGTCTCAACGTTGGTGGTCGCCGCGAGGCTGGCAACGCCGTAAAACGCCTGCTGGAAGAACCAAAATCCCAGGAAAAATACGGCGGGAATGCGGAAGGTGGTGAGGAAAATGCCCAGCGGCACCAGGGTCAAAATGCGAGCTTTGGGAAAGCGCAGGATGTAGGCTCCGAGCACGCCTGCGATCGCACCGCTCGCCCCCACCGCCGGAATCGTGGACTCCATCGAAAAGCCCCACTGGGCTAGGGCGGCTAGCGCCCCGCAGGCGAGGTAGAAGAGGAGGTAAGACACGCGCCCCAGCTGTTCCTCAATGTTGTTGCCAAACACCCAGAGAAACAGCATGTTGCCGCCCAGGTGCAGAAAACCACCGTGGATAAACTGGGAGGTAAACAGAGTCATAACCTCGGCCGTGATCTGGCCGGAGTCACCGCTTTGAAGGGCTGCCGTGAGCTGGGCTGGGACAACAGCAAAGCCTTGAAAGAAGGCTTGCAGCTCCTCTGGAGACAGGGACAGTTCGTACAAAAAGACCGCAATATTGGCAACAATCAGCCCATAGTTGACCCAGGGGGTAATTCTAGTGGGATTGTTGTCATTAAGAGGGACCACGTTTGTTTTCCAGGGATTTTCGCCACTTAGATCGTGACGAGCAAATGTGACCTGAGAATGACAAAAAGTAGGTTATGCCTTGTGGTTAGCGGATTTCTGCCATGCGGTAGAGCTTGTTTAGGAGGGTTCTAACCCTTTGGGTAGGGAGAGACATTGCCGATGTTTTGGGCAAACGGCTGATCTCCACTCGGCTGCAGCGCAATATCACGATCCGGGAGGAGAATGCGATCGCAGCGCTCGAAGTCATGAGCCGCTTCGCCGCCCACCCCAAGTGGCTGATCTACCTGCCGCCCACCATGTCCCCCGTGGCCACCTCTGCCGAACCGGGTTTGCTGGAGCACCCCGCAGAAGCCTTTGCCTACTACCGGCAGGCGGGCATCACCGAGGTTATTTGCGAAGAAAAGCACATGGGCTCTCGCACTGTAGTCATCCTTTGTCGGGATGAGGCGATGGCCCACCACCGATTTGGCCTGCCCAACGAAGGCATCGGCATCTGCTACCCCCGCACAGGTCGCCGCTTCTTTGAAGACATCGCCTTGGAAGCTGACTTGCTGACGCGGGTCAACGCCGCTCTGACGACCAGCGGCTTTTGGGATGACCTGCAGACAGACTGGGTCTGCCTCGACTGCGAGCTGATGCCCTGGTCGGTCAAGGCTCAGGGGCTGCTGCGCCAGCAGTATGCAGCGGTGGGCACCGCCGCCACCCACGGCCTGACTGAGGCTGTAATACAGCTGCAGCGGGCATGCGATCGCGGTGTTGCAGCCAGCGCTCTGCTTACCCAGTACCAGCAGTGGCAGCAGCTTGCCCAGCACTACGTCGAGGCCTACGGGCGCTACTGCTGGGCCGTTTCATCAGTGGGCGATCTGAAGTTGGCCCCTTTTCACATCCTGGTCACTGAGGGGGCAGTACATGCCGACAAACCCCACGATTGGCACATGCAGCAGATCGCAAAGGTCTGCTAGGCCGATGCCGATCTCCTGCTGGCAACCCAATACCGCATGTCAACCTGCAAGATGCTGCCAGCCCCATCGAAGCGACCGAATGGTGGACTAGCCTCACGGCAAACGGCGGCGAAGGTATGGTGGTCAAGCCGCTTCAGTTCATTGTCCAAACTTCGAAGGGCTTGGTGCAGCCTGCCGTGAAATGCCGGGGCAAGGACTATCTCCGCATTATCTATGGCCCTGAATACACTCTGCCTGAAAACCTGGATCGTCTGCGCCAGCGGGGGCTATCGGTTAAACGTTCTCTGGCTCTGCGGGAGTTTGCCCTGGGGATTGAAGCTCTGGAGCGATTTGTTGCCAAGGCTCCGCTGCGTCAGGTGCATGAGTGCGTTTTTGGGATTTTGGCGCTGGAAAGTGAGCCGATTGACCCCAGGTTGTAGGAGCGCATGGGTTACGCTGTGCTCCAGCGAAGCCATGCTCGAAGGGCTGTACTGGACTGGCAAGGCTAAAACAGGGCATTAAGGTGTCATTGCGAGCTTGCGAAGCAATCCCTATAGACAAGCTGTTCCATAAGGATTGCCGCGCTTCGCTCGCAAAGACAATGCGCACTTTTAGTCTTGTCAAACCAGTACCCACCTGCAAAATTCGATTTTCGGTAGAGGGTTTTTTACAGCAGGTGGGAGGGGTAAGGCGGGGTTGGGCTGCTTCGTTTTGGGACTTGGCTCGGGGCCTTCCCCCGAACCCCGCTTTTTGGGGGCCCAGGCTCCCCCAAACCCCCCGAAAGGGATTGTCTGTATGTGCTTTAGCCAAATCGGTGCTCCAGGGTGCCACGTTATATACACAGTTCTGAAACAGCTTTTTCGATCGGCTACAGGGGAATCACTGCCAACCAGCTTCAAAGCGATCGCATTCTTTACAGCCGTTTTCGCTTACCGTCGACACCCATCCACTCATCCACCCATCCACACAGCCTGTAGCTTGCTGCTTTGAAAATCGCTGTTTCCGAGCAGAAAGCATACCTCCTCCCTCCTCTCTCTTCCTACCTCCTTACTCGCAAAATCTTGTCCTGCTCACCGGGGCAGCTGCCGCGTCCGTCGCAGTTGCTGGTGGTGATGTAGAGTTCGCCGTCTGGTCCCATCACGGCGTCTCTTAGGCGGCCATATTCGCCCTGGAGATAGACTTCATGGCTCTGCACTTGGCCGGGGTTTTGGGGGTCAAAGGCGACTCGCTGCAGGTGTTCTGAGCGGAGGGTGGCGATGATCAGGCTGTCTTGCCATTCGGGGATGGCGGTGCCGGTGTATATTACGGAGCCGCCAGGGGGCAGGGCCTGCTGCCAGACAATTGAGGAGGTAACGAGGGCCGGTTCTGAT
>JACVRP010000240.1 GCA_014534385.1 Cyanobacteria bacterium Co-bin13 | reverse complement strand
TGAAATCCCTGTCGGCAGGTGGGTAATTCGCACGGCAGTCTCTACCTTGTTGACGTTCTGCCCGCCTGCTCCACCGGATCGAGAAGTCTTGATCTCCAGGTCCTTTTCAGGAATCTCTAGATCAATCGACTGATCTAGAATCGGCATGATCTCTACACCGGCAAAGCTCGTCTGCCGCTTGTCATTGGCGTTGAAGGGGGAAATGCGTACCAGCCGGTGGGTTCCCTTTTCTGAGCGAAGGTAGCCAAAGGCGTAGCGGCCATCAATTTCTAGGGTGGCCGACTTAATGCCCGCCTCTTCTCCCTCAGAAACTTCTACCAAATGCACCTTGTAGCGCTGGCTTTCGGCCCAGCGGGTGTACATGCGCAGCAGCATTTCGGCCCAGTCCTGGGCGTCGGTGCCCCCAGCTCCAGCATTAATGGTGAGAACGGCCCCTTTCTTATCGTAGGGGCCTGAGAGCAGCTGCTGTAGCTCCCACTGCTCTAGCTCCTGGCCGAGCTGAGTGACGTTGTCTTGAGCTTCCTGTAGCAGCGACTCGTCTGATTCCAGCTCCAGCAGCTCCAGGATGGCCTTGGTGTCTTCCAGGCTAGATTTCCACCCTTCTAGCTGGGCCAGGTGAGATTTGTAGTCACTGAGTTCTTGCAGAGCTTCTTGGGCTTGGGTCTGGTTATCCCAAAAGTCGGGCTGGGCGGCAACCTGCTCCAGGTCTTGAATTTTGGCTTCTAAGGCAGGAATGTCAAAGATAGTCCTGGGTTTTACCCAGGCGATTAGACAAACTTTCAAGCTCTCGCTTAATTTCAACAGGATCAAGCATAGGGTGAATATTTCTTATCGTCATAAAACTAAGAGACGCCCCTAGGGACGTCTCTCCAGCTTAAGAGATAGCTTGGCCTTATGGAGCAATGGCTTTCAAGAGACGGTCTTTGACCATCTCATCCAGGCTCCGTCCCTGTCTAGTCGCGGTTAATGGCAATCAATAGCCGCAGGATGAAGATAAACAGGTTGATGTAGGTCAGGTACATCGACAGCGCTGCTGAGAGGTACTGCTCATCTTTGTAGGTGCGGGGCAGGATGAAAAAGTCCACCACGGCTGCGCCCATGAAGATCACTACGCCAAAGCCAGAGATGGCAATGTCGAGAAACTGAGGGATGGGACCGCCAAACAGGCTAAAGATAAACTGGCCGACGATCGCAATCACGATGGCAAAAACGCCAATGCCGATGGTGCGGGTCAGCGCAAACCCGTCTTCTTCGGACAGGTTGGAGCCAATCTGCCGGGCAGCGACAAAGGTAATGCCGCAGGCCAAGGCGGCTGCCCCAATGCCAGTGATGCCTACGCCGCTAGTGCCCAGAGCAACGTAGAGCAGACCGCTGAGGGTGTAGCCGCTCAGCAGACTGTAGGTGGCCAGCAGCGGCAGGGCTGTGCCGTTATTTTCCTGAGCCGCTACGCGCTGGGCGACAAAGAACAGCGCCAACTCGGCAATCAGGGCTACCCAAAAGGTAGGCATGAAGATGCCGGGGTTGTTGGCCAGAACGTTTAGGCCGCCAAACGCGCCGGCTGCCGTCAGAACCAGCCCGCCGCCGACATAGGGCAGAGCGTTCTTGATGACGTTAGGGCCAACCAGTGCCTGACCCTGGGCTTTGCGAATGGCTTCTCGAAAGTTGCTGGTATTGCTCATCGCCGAATTCTCCGTAATCGTGACAGCCTGGATGCTGATACGTTACCTAGATTCTAGCCAAGATCCCTGTATTTCCGCATTTCTAAAGAGTTCAGCGTTTCCTGACACTGCCAAAGAAAACCCGACAGGCTGCTGCGGCTGTCCCCAATGGACGTATCCTTACTATCGGAATGAAGGAAACAAACAGTCATGATTGACATTCTGGACACGTCTATCGAGGACATACAGGCACGCGAGATCCTAGACTCGCGGGGACGGCCCACGGTTGAAGCCGAGGTGTATCTCTCGGGCGGAGGCGTTGGCGTTGCCCAGGTGCCCAGCGGTGCTTCTACCGGAACCTTTGAAGCCCATGAACTGCGGGATGATGATCCAAGTCGCTACGGCGGCAAAGGGGTGCTCAAGGCGGTTGAGAACGTAGAGCAAACCCTGGCCCCCGAGCTGATTGGCCTCAATGCGCTGGAGCAGAGCCTGATTGACCAGGTCATGATCGAAACCGACGGCACGCCCAACAAGTCTAAGCTGGGAGCCAACGCGATTTTGGCGGTGTCTCTAGCCAATGCCAAAGCGGCTGCTCAATCGCTTGGGCTACCGCTGTATCGGTATTTGGGTGGCCCTCTATCGAATGTTCTGCCGGTGCCGCTGATGAACGTGATCAACGGCGGTGCTCACGCTGACAACAACGTAGACATCCAGGAATTTATGATTGTGCCGATTGGTGCTCCCACCTTTCGAGAAGCGCTGCGCTGGGGAGCCGAGGTGTTTGCCAGCCTGAGCCAGATTTTGAAGGAGAAGGGCCAGCTGACGGGTGTGGGTGACGAGGGTGGCTACGCACCCAACCTGGGCTCAAACCAGGAAGCTCTAGACATCTTAATTGCAGCCATTGAAAAGGCAGGCTACCGACCTGGAGAACAGGTTGCTTTGGCGTTGGATGTCGCGGCCAGTGAGTTCTATAAAGACGGGCAGTATACCTACGACGGTACGGCCCATTCTCCCGCAGAGCTGATTGACTATCTGGCAAGTCTGGTAAGCCAGTACCCCATTCTTTCCATCGAGGATGGCCTGCATGAGGATGATTGGACTAGCTGGAAGTCTCTGACCGAAAGGCTAGGCGCTCAGGTGCAGCTGGTCGGCGATGACCTGTTTGTGACCAACCCCACCCGCCTGCAAAAGGGCATTGAGCAGGGGATTGGCAATTCGATTTTGATCAAGCTGAACCAGATCGGTTCTCTCACAGAAACGCTGTCAACGGTTGATCTGGCTACCCGTAGGAGCTATACCTCGATTATCAGCCACCGCTCTGGGGAAACCGAAGACACCACCATTGCCGATCTGGCGGTCGCAACTCGGGCCGGGCAGATCAAGACGGGCTCGCTCTCTCGCAGCGAGCGCCTAGCCAAATACAACCGCCTGTTGCGGATTGAAGATGAGCTGGGCGACCAGGCTGTCTATGCCGGCACTGTCGGTATGGGCCCGGGCCAGCGTTAGGGCTCGCAGCTACTGCGGTAAATCAGTTAAGCAACAGGAGAGGCGTCTTTCGGGGCGCTTTTTCTGTTTTTGGGTTCTGCTTTTGTGACCGATTGCTTCTGGCGACCCCTTTCTAGGGGCAGATCAGGGAAACTAGCTGTATGGGGAATACGACTAGATAGGTAAGCGCTAGCTCTGGAGGTGGGCATTATGTCGCAGTCAGAGGCCAATTCTGTCAGTAATTTAGGTCTGTTTTGGAGCTGTGCCCGCAGGCTGGTGGGGCTAGTTACGGTGTCGTCCACCCTGGTGCTACCGTTGTCTCTGTCTGCCAGCGCTGCTCCGCCTGCTTCCCTGGTGCCTTTTATGGCTCAGGCCAAGCGGCAAATCATTATCAATGGGCCTGTGGTAGTGCCCTACCCCTACCCCCACCCGTACCCTACGAATCGTCAGCAGCGGGTCCGAGTTGAGTTTGTCGCCCAGGGCAGTGAATGGGCAGCCGTTTACCTGGACAATCGCCTGATCTATCAGCCAACCAACTTCAATCGGCGCAGAGGCTTCTGGCTGGACAGGGGCGCGTACCGGCTGACGATCACCGGGGCTGACCGGTTTGAAGTGTGGGCCAGAGGTTATTTGGATGTGGGGCGAGATGATTCCAACATTTTGGTGGTCACTTTCTCAAAGGATGGGGGCGTCAGTGTCTCGGGCAGCCCCTATGCCTGGATTCCAGAGTGACCATAGACAGGGACCAAATTCGGTAAGCTAGGGCAGCACCGTGCTTGAGTCGGTTATGCCCCTAGATCCCTATGCCTGGATAGACAAGTCTTTGGACACGCTGCATCGAGCTGACTGGTACCGCTCAGTCAAGTCGTTAGAAGGGATGGCAGGGCCAGTGGTGCGGCTGGATGGTCAAGAAGTCATTAACTTTGCCAGCAACGATTACCTGGGTTTGGCGAGCGATCCCCGGCTAGCGGCGGCAGCAATTGAGGCTATTCAGACCTACGGCACGGGCAGCACGGGCTCTCGTCTGTTGAGTGGCCATCGGCCTTTGCACGAAAAGTTGGAAAGTGCGATCGCAGCCCTCAAGCAAACTGAAGATGCCCTCGTCTTTAGCTCCGGCTACCTGGCCAACATCGGAACGATTAGCGCTCTGGTAGGTCCCCGCGACCTGGTGTTGTCTGACCAATACAACCACTCCAGCCTAAAAAACGGGGCCCGAATGAGCGGCGCTACTCTGGTAGACTACGCCCACTGCTCCTTAAGTGCTTTGGCGCAACAGCTTCAGGACCAGCGCCACCGCTACCGCCGCTGCCTAATTCTCACTGACAGCGTTTTTAGCATGGATGGAGATCTGTGCCCCTTACCTAAAATTCTGGATTTAGCAGAGCAGTTCGACAGCATGGTGCTGGTAGATGAAGCCCATGCTACCGGCGTGTTAGGCAGCCGGGGAGCGGGATGCGTGGAGCATTTTGGCTGTAGTGGACGGCCTTTGGTGCAGGTGGGTACGCTCAGCAAAGCTCTGGGCAGCTTGGGCGGCTATGTTGCAGGCACAGCCAGTCTCATTGATTTTCTACGCAATCGTGCGCCTAGCTGGATTTATACCACCGGACTAACGCCAGCAGACACCGCAGCAGCACTTAAAGCGATTGAGATTGTGCAGAGCGAGCCGGAAATGCGATCGCACCTCTGGAGCCACGTTGACTACCTTAGGCAGCAGCTAAACTGCCTCTGGGAAGCTACCCCCAACGCTCCCCTCCCGGTCAGGCAACTCCCGTCAGAATCGCCCATCCTGTGCATAGAAGTCCAAGATGCAGCAACCGTTATCCAGGCAGGACGGCAGCTGCGTGACCTGGGGCTATTCGTTTCACCCGTGCGACCCCCAACCAGCCCAACTAGCCGCCTTAGGATTACGCTGATGGCGAGTCATGTGCGATCGCACCTAGACCAGCTGGTTTTGGGGCTGAAGAAGACTTTGCTGATGCCGTAGGAGGACAGGGAGGGGAGGACGCGGAGAAGCGGAGACGCGGGGAGTACGGAGGTGGGGCAGGTAGGGGAGACAAGGAGTGCAGGCAGACTCAAGCTGAACCTTCTCCGCGTCCCCGTGTCCCCGTCTCCCCGCGTCCGTACTCCCACTCTCCTCACCATCCTACTACCCTCACCCTCTGCCTTCTAATCCTCCGGCAACACCCACTTCGGCGGCCGCGAAGCTCGTTCCATCATTCGCTTGCGAACGGCTTCATCTGCCATTTCGAGCATTTTGTCTAAGGGGGTATCGTCAATAAACTTGGTGGCTTCTTCGGTGTACTTGAGGTTAGGACATTTATCTCCAAGTACACAGCCGTTGACGCAATCTACAGCGCAGTTAACTTCCACGGGAATTTCCTTGTTGCCGATTCACCACTTAAAGATTTTAACAATTTGGGCTTATTGCCTGAGGCGACCCTGCCAAAGCCAGCCCTCTGCCCAGGCTTTCAATCACGTGTGTAGAGAGGATTGGCCGTGCCTCTATGCCCCTGGGGTTATCTTTGGGTGCGATCGCATTTGTCTTAATTTCTAGGCAATAAAAAAGCGCCCCCCGAAGGGAGCGCTTTTTTCAAGAATTAATTGTTAGATTAACCGTTGATGACAGGAGCGGTGAGAGCCACAGGAGCAGCTTCGCCAGCAGCCAGGTCAAGGGGGAAGTTGTGAGCATTGCGCTCGTGCATCACTTCCATACCCAGGTTGGCCCGGTTGATCACGTCAGCCCAGGTGCCAATCACACGACCCTGTGAGTCGAG
>JACVRP010000068.1 GCA_014534385.1 Cyanobacteria bacterium Co-bin13 | reverse complement strand
GGGCACATGGCAATTCAGCTGGCTAAGCTGCGCGGCGCGGAGGTCTGCACCACCGTTAGCTCTGAGGAAAAGGCTCACTTTGTTGGTCTGCTGGGAGCCGATCACTGTATTTACTATCCCCGCATCGACTTTGTTGAGGCGGTACTGAACCTGACCGGCAACCGGGGCATCGATGCCGCTTTTGACACGGTAGGGGAGCCAATTCTCTCCAAAACCTTCTCGGCCGTGCGGCTCTATGGCGATGTCGTGACGCTGCATGCGACCACTGCAGAAACCGATTGGAAAACAGCCCGCAGTCGCAATTTGCGGATCAGCTATGAGCTGATGCTGACCCCCCTGCTGCAAAACCTGGTCGAAGCTCGCCACCAACAGGCGAGGATCTTGAAGCAGGGCGCTCGCTGCTTTGATGCCGGTAAGTTGAAGATTCATGTCGGGCAAACCTATCCCCTGGAGCAGGCGGCTGAGGCCCATCACCAGCTAGAAGCAGGCGGTTTCATGGGCAAGGTTGTCTTGGTTATGGCTTAAGCGGGGAGAGAAAGCCGGATAATAAAACTTTGTTCAGTTTTGAGGCGAAGACCCATGCATTCACAGGGGACTCCCATTCGCGTTGGGGTTTTAGGATTTGGTGGTTTGGGGCAGGCGGCAGCTCAGGTACTGGCCCCCAAGCAGGAGATGGCGCTGGTTGCGGTGGCCGATAAGCAGGGCTATGTGTATGCGCCAGCGGGCATTGATCGCAAAGCCTGCGTTCGGGCCTACCAGCAGCAGGGGTCGGTCGGCTACGTAGAGCCCGGTGGCACCTTGAGCCAGCAGAGCATTCGGGAACTGATCGAGTCGGCGGCTGGGGTCGAGGGTTATTTCCTAGCGCTGCCCAACCTGCCCAATACCTTCATGGCCTCTGTGGTGGAGCAGTTCATTCGCTCCGGCTGGCGGGGCGTGCTGGTGGATGCCCTGAAGCGCACCAGTGCAATGGAGCAAATGCTGGCCCTGGGCGATGACCTGCGTAAGGCCGGAATCACCTACATGACTGGCTGTGGGGCCACACCCGGACTGCTGACGGCAGCGGCAGCCCTGGCCGCCCAGAGCTATGCCGAGATCCACCAGGTCAAAGTTACCTTTGGCGTCGGCATTGCCAACTGGGAAGCCTATCGGGCCACCATCCGCGAAGACATTGCCCATATGCCCGGCTACGATGTGCCGACAGCCCAGCGGATGAGCGACGCCGAAGTCGAGGCGCTGCTGGACAAGACCAAGGGGCTGCTGCACCTAGAGAACATGGAGCACGCCGACGATCTAATGCTGGAGCTGGCCGGGATTTGCTCCCGAGATCAGGTGACGGTGGGCGGCATTGTCGATACCCGCAACCCCAAGAAGCCTCTCAGCACGAATGTGCAGATAACGGGTCGCACCTTTGAAGGCAAAATCTCGACCCATACCTTTACTCTGGGCGATGAAACCAGCATGGCCGCGAACGTTTGTGGCCCTGCTTTTGGCTATCTCAAGGCGGGCGTACAGCTCCAGCGCCGGGGGCAATGTGGTGTCTTTACGGCGGCTGAGGTGATGCCTCAATTCGTGCGGTAAGTTCTCTCTAGAAACCGGGTTCCTTTGAGGAACCCGGTTTCTCTAACTCAGGGTGAGGGGTAGCGTTGCAGATAGCGCAGTACGTCGCTGGGGTCGGGGCTAACCAGCAAACCGTTTTCGGGAATGGCGATGATCACCTATCGTGATCTAAGACAAACGCCAATTCCTCACGTCACCGAAGACTGGATCGCGGCTGATTTTACTCCTCCAGAAGCACTTACTTCAGAAATGGCTGAGCTGCTTAAGTTTTCTGATGAGTTAGTGGATGAACTTTTAGCAGCTGATCGATGTGTTTTTAGCGTGCCGATGTACAACTTCAGCCTTCTATCCAACTTCAAGGCTTACGTTGATCAAGTGGTTCGTGTGGGTCGCACATTCACCTTTGAGGATGGTCAATTCAAAGGACTTGCAAGCGGTAGAAAGGTTTTATTCATTACATCAGCGCGCGATCGCACGGCATTTCTCTGGATCGCCGTTTGGGTGTTATGGAGGGTCGTGCGATTGACCCGTGCGATCGCATTAATCTCACAGCTTTAAAGTTTAGAATTACTTGCTGGGCAAGATCGATACAAAGTCCCAATCTTGTTTGCTAGCACCCTCCCTTGATCTATTCCTGGTGCGATCGCAATGACATCTGATTTTTTTCAGTTTGAGGCCGACTTTGTCGAATCACTCCGCTGCATTCCCATGCAGGTGCGGCTAAAGCTCGATACCTGCGGGGTCAAGCTAAAGCTGCCTCACTGGCACCAGTTCAGTCAGGCTGAGCGACAGGCGTTGACGCAGATGCCCTGCTCAACCGCTGAAGAGGTTCAGACCTATCGAGACTGCCTGCAGGCATTGGTGACTCGCCACAGCGGAGAACCCGCAAAAGAGCTGCCCATTGACCCCAGCCCGCCCTGGCTGGCCGAAGACGCCATTCCTGAGTCAGTGCAAACCAAGGCTGATGAAGTAGGCCATCCCATCTCTCTGGCTCAGTGGAAGAAACTGCTGCCAATTCAGCGGTTTGCGCTGATCAAGCTAAGCCAGTCAGGTCACGAAAACCGCAATTTCCCGCCCGCTCTGGCAGAGTTTGGCCTGCTGTAGCGGGTTAGTGGCCCCTACAGGCTGAAAGAAGTGACCCAAAAGCCCACCAGAAATCCGGCAATGGTAGAGAAGGTAATGGAGCCGCCGCCTAGTTCGTAGGCCTCGGGCATCATGGTGCTGGAGAGCATCGCGAGGATAGCACCGCCTGCGGTGGCCTGTGCGATCGCAACCATCCACGGGCTAGTTACGTTCATCACTAAGCTGCCCGCCATGGCAATCAGGCCACTGAGCAGCACTGCGCCGCCCCACAGGGCCAAAATTTGCCGGGAGGAGTTGCCTGCCTGCTTCATGCCAATAGAGCTAGAAAGCGCCTCCGGAATATTGGAAATGAAGACGGCCATCAGAAACGACACGCTGACGTTACCCACTCCAGCATTGAAGCCAATCACCAGCGCCTCGGGGATATTGTCCATTAGGGTGCCGACCAAGATCGCCAGCGGGGCCGAACTCTTCGCCAGCTGCTGAAAGTTCTCCTCCGACAGGGGAATGTCCACTTCAACGCTGTCGAGCACCCGCTGCCGCCACTGGTCGTCAGACTCGACCCGTTTAGCAGTGCTCTGGGTAGTTTCCCGCAGTCGCCGCGCCAAAATACGGCTGAGCCCGCTGGCGAGCTGGGGAGAGTGGGTCAGCATGGCATCAAAATCGACCTTGTCCAGCTCATAGAGCTGCATCGGCGTTCGGGCCACGACCGTGGCTGAGCGATCTTCCCCGGTCAGCAGGGCCATCTCGCCAATCATCTCCCCCGGCCCCAGCACCGCCATTTTTTTTGGGCCTTTAAAGATCTCGGCCTCACCATCAACAATGAGAAACAGGGCATCGCCAGGGGCTCCTTCCTGACAGAGCACCGTGTCCTGCTCCACATTGAGCGACTTTAGCAACGGAATAATGGCCTGCATTTCCGAGGGAGACAGGCTGTGAAGCATTTCAATGTGCTCAATGCGGTCTAGCACCTCCGAGGCTTCCTCCTGACGGTGCTGGTAGAGAAAGCGGCGGGAGGAGGAAGGGTGCCGGATAAAGCCGCCCCGAGCGTCGATATAGCCGACGATCGCAGTAAATAGCGTGCCGCCCAGGGCAAAGCCTACCACCAGCGGCCAAAAGCCATTTTGGCGAAAAACGGGCAGGGTGATGTCAAATGCGATCGCAGACAGCAACGTGCCGCTGCCAAAGGCCATAATAGCTGCGGTAAAAGCCCGAGCAGGCTGCCAACCAATCCCTAAAATAGCTCCCAGTAACAGACTGGACGCCGCCACCATGCCCTGTATCAGTGCAACGAAGGGAAGACTCATGAATACCCTGAATTCCCCAAAGGGCAAACGATTGACCCATCCTCGCCAAAGCGATTGCTTGATTATGGCATTTTCGGACCGCTAAGCCAGCAGGACAACAAATTTATTCTGGTCGCTGGGAACCTCTCTCGCTCCCACAACAGCATCAGCCAAGGCCGACCTGAATCAGGCTTTCAAACAGAGATACGCTTCATCAGCCGTTTTGGGGGACGTGTTGGAGCGGGTCCTCGCCCCCTCAACCTTTAAACCAATTTGGCTGTGCCTGGTTCTTAGCTGTAAATTTAACCATAAGCCCTGCTGGCAACTTCAAGCCTTGCCCTGCCTGCTTACCAGCCTCGCCTACCTGCCTGCCCCTTCCCAGTCTTGCCCCGCCTATGAAACCGTCTACTCGGAGAAAACGCCCTGTCCCTGGCTGGAAACGGTTTTTAGACCGGGCCAACGCCACCCCGACCCCGTGGCTCTGGCTGACAGCCACGCTGCTGCTCTATGGCTCTGCCGGTCTAATTCTGGCGGCATTTCCGGTGCCCTACTGGATCTGGACCGTGGCGCTAGCCGGGATTCTGCTGCAGTCCGTAGCTCTGGTCGGCCCAAAAGCCCTGCAGCGGCTTCGCCGGGTTACTAGCCGGCTTATGACCCTACTGGGAATTGTGGGGGCAGCAGCTCTGGCCTTCGCCCTCTCCGCTGCCCTCAACTTTCTCGGCACCCCGGATCTAGAAGGGATGGAGCTCCAGGGGGCCGCCCTGGAAGTCATGATGCTGAGTTTGGCCGCCCTTCTACTGGCAGGGCTGTGCGCCGTGGTGACTGCCCGCACTGGCGACCGGCTGATTGCTCCCTTTAGGCGGGCTCAGGCCTGTTTAATTTTGGCGGCGACTGCCGTGCTGGGCTTGGGAATAGGAGGAGCGGTAGGCCTTTTGGCTACCCGGTTCTGACCAAACACGCCATGAGGGCATCTCAGCCTACTGCAGCAGCACGGGATAGCGGAAGCTGAGGGTGGCCCAGGTGGCGGAGTGGAGGCTGTACTGATCGGTAGACGCCAGCGTGGGATCGTAGGCCACTGCACCGTCATGCAGATCCGCCAGCAGAGCCCGAGTTAGCTTGAGGGGCTGATTGAGCTTGT
The DNA here is from genome assembly GCA_014534385.1 of Cyanobacteria bacterium Co-bin13. Taxonomy (GTDB): domain Bacteria; phylum Cyanobacteriota; class Cyanobacteriia; order Phormidesmidales; family Phormidesmidaceae; genus JACVSF01. The sequence continues at coordinate 6,629 of JACVRP010000068.1, read as the reverse complement.
GCAGCCCTCGCTGCTGAGACACCTCACCGTCTTCCTGAGCCAGCAAATCCCAGGTTTTATGGAACGGGGTGCGGCTGAAAACCAAAAACGTTTCTACCCAGCTAGCTACCGCCGGAACGCCCCAGTCTTCGGCCTGTCCAGGCAGGGCGCGAGTCTGACCAGGTGCCAGGAGAGCGCTTTCGGCCAGAGCTATTTGGCGTTCCTCCAGGGGTCGAGAGTCGGGCACATCGGGCACCAGCGCCATAAACTGGCCTCGGCTATCAAAGCTGACCAGCGCCATAAATAACGCTTGGTCCATAAAGTTGCTGACGCAGTAACGCAGGCGATCGTCGTGCGCCACCTGAAGGGAAGCTGTCTCGATGCCAGTGAGCTTGGCCTGGCGGGCCTGGGGCAAAAACGAGGGCGATCGCAACGTTTCCCACTGACTCAGCAGCCGCTCCTGGGGATAGGTTGACTCCAGCGAAACCCTCACCGCCAGCTGAGAAGAGTAGGGATTGGTGATCAGCCGCAGCAGCTTCATGGCCAGCAGAGACTGCAGATGGGGCGTCAGCCGGTTTACCGCTGTCTTGACGGCTTCTCCTCGGGCAATCAGGGTACCTGGCACCAGGGTGCGGTTGGGCGCAAACAGGCCGTAGCTGCGCTCCAGGCCCTGGTCGGGGCTTTCCGTCAAAACCATTGGCTGGCCGCTGGCCGAGTTGGGTAAAGCCGCAGTCAGCGTTGCCGCTCCCGGTTTGGGCAAGCGGCCAAATAGACAGTCGGCGGGCTGCTCCCCCGCCAGGATAAACGAGACAAAGGGAATGCCCGAAAAGGCACTGGTGGCATCGACTCGCTCAATTCGCTCCAGGCTAGGATCAAGCGCCACGATCAGGTCTAGGTGCCGGGGCAAAAGCCGCACCTGCTCGTACACCGATAGGCCGGCCTCGGGCGGGTCTGCCAATTCAGCGCCAAGTTTTGCCGCCGCTGTTAGTCCGGTGCGGCTCTGGACGATGAGCTCGGTGATGGCCTTTCTGGGTTCGCCTGGGGTATCTGAAACTGCCGCCATCAGCAGCCTGGAATTGGGCTGCAGGTGCTCCAAAACCCCTGCCGCCAGTCCCCCCATCCACAGGCTAACGGTACCGCTCTCCGCATTGACTCCGGTAATAATGCCGTCGGCACCGGGACGCAAAGGCGGCAGATGGTAGGGGATCAGGTTTGTTTCTGCTCGCCGCTTGCCGGTCAACTCCGGCAGCTGGTCTGGCCCGGTCCACCGCTGCACCTGCTCCTGTACCCGGTTAAACACCACCTGCAGAGACGTAGAGGGCAGCGTTTCCCATAGGGTTTGGGTGAGGGCATAGGTAAAGGCCCCGGCGCTAAAGCCCGACCAATCTCCCTCTAGCGCCAGCCGATCTGGAGCCGCTGCTCGCAGCAGCAGCCCTGGCCAGCCGCGACCAAGCTCATCATCGGGTAGGGCTGCTAGCCGGTCTTCAGACACAGTTCCGGTCGGCAAAATGGGTCGCGATCGCACCCGCAGCGTGCCCCAACGCACCTGTCCCAGATCCCGATAGCCGGCATCGATCAAGGTAGTGACCTGGGTCGTCTTGAGCGATCGCAGCAGCCCCCGCAGCTCATCCTCCAGCAGATCCCTCACCTCGGGATCCTCCTCTGTGGGCAAAACCCCATCTACCGGCACCAGGCTGCGCCGTAGACCCGGTACGCCCTCAATCTGCACCTGGCCGCCGTAGCCGCTAAAGTGGAGCAGCACCAGATCCCCCGAGCGCGCCTGCTGAACCAGGTGCCCCTCAACGGCCTCTAGCAGGCGCTGCCGGGTAGCTCCGGCATTGGTTAGCGTCAAAATATTGTCGGGCTGAAACCCAAAGCGGTAGATCAGCAGCTCCCGCTGCAGCTCCACATCCGTGATCGTGCCCCGCAGCGCCACCTCCTGCAGGGCCGGATCAATGGCCTGATGGGAATATTGGTCAATGCCAATCAGGAGAGCTAGCTTGCGCGGGGTAGGCTGGGCCAGCGCCGCCTGGTACTGCCCAGCCCAACGCGAAACCGTCGCTTCTCCTACCCCTAGCGTCGCTAGCGCCAGACTCAGCCGTTGCAGAAACGATCGTCGTCCCAGTCCCACCGGATTGCCACTATCCCTATTGCTAGACTTCCTGGGCTACTCGCATGGCCTTAGCCAATTCTGCCGCCACCTCGGGCCGAGAAAACTCAGGGGGCGGCAGTTCGCCCCGGCGGAGCATTTCTCGCACCTTAGTCCCGGACAGATGGATGCGCTCTTCTGGGGTGCTGGGACTGGTCTTGGTCGTCGCCATTCCGCCCGTGCGGGTGCAGTAGAAGGCGTGCTCAAACTTCATCGGCATAATGCCCAGTTCCCCTGGCTCAAACTCATCAAAGATGTATTGAGCGTCGTAGGTGCCGTAGTAGTCGCCGACCCCAGCATGGTCGCGGCCCACAATGAAGTGGGTGCATCCATAGTTCTTCCGGATCAGGGCATGGAAGATAGCCTCTCTAGGACCAGCGTAGCGCATCGCCGAAGGATTAATGGCAAGAATTACGCGGTCCTGGGGGAAGTAGTGCTCCACCATAATTTCATAGCAGCGCATCCGCACATCCGCCGGGATGTCGTCTTCCTTAGTCGCGCCCACTAGGGGGTGCAAAAAGAGACCATCCACTGTCTCCAAGGCGCATTTTTGAATGTATTCATGGGCCCGGTGAATGGGGTTGCGGGTCTGAAAGCCCACCACCGTCCGCCAGCCCTTTTCCTTAAACAGCGCGCGCGAGGCGGCCGGGTCAATCTGGTAGTTGGGAAATAGGGGATGGGAATCGCGCTGCAGCAGCCAGACAGGCCCCGCCAGGTTTACCGGTCCCTGAGCATAGACCACCTTGACGCCGGGGTGTTTGTCTTCGTCAGTGCGGTAGACGTGGGTAGCTTCTCGGGCCTTGTCATAGGTGTACTTTTGGGTCAGCTCTAGCACCCCCACAAAGCGGCCAGAGGCATCATCCAGGCGCACCAAGCTGCCCTCCTGTAGGGGCGCCGCCACGGCTTCCGACACCGACAGGGTAACGGGCACCGACCAGGGCAGCCCATTGGCCAGACGCATGTCGGTTACAACCGTGTCGTAGTCTGCCTGCTCCATGAAGCCAATCAGCGGACTAAAGCCACCAATGGCAATCATGGCCAAATCTGAAAAAGCCCGTTCGTCCAGCGTTACCCGGGGCAGGAAGTCTGCCTTCTCCAGGAAAACTGTGCGCTGCTCTGCCGTCACAATGCGGTTAACTAACGTGCCACCGTGGGGAGCAATCCCATCCTGGATAGCCATCTTCCAAACCTCCCTAACAAAAACAACCTCGTCTCTCTGCTCCGCGTATTGAGCAGACATGGGGGATGCGATCGCAAAAGGCAGTGCGCCCCTAGCAATCCCTACTAATTCATAAAAATACACAACGGTACCCTTGTCACCCCAAAGCCCCTGCTAATTTTTAGGCAGGCACTTTGGAGAGACATAAAACCGCTGCAGTCGCCCGGCTTTGGCTCAAGCCTAGCGCACGCCGGTTTGCTCGTGAGTGGGAACGGCTTGAGCCGGGGCAGCCCCCACAAAAGGTTCGATCAGGCCGCCGCCCAAAACGATATCCTCGCTATACCAGACCGCTGCCTGGCCAGGGGTGACCCCAAACTGCGGCTCATCAAACAAAAGTCGTGCCCGATCAGTGATCCCCGACTCCACAGGCAGCGGGAACAGAGTCGCGCCCACCGGCTGAGTGCGATAGCGGATCTGCACCGTCACTCGAATAGGCGTTGCAGGCGCTGCGATAGAAACCCAGTTCACCTGGTTGACCGTACACTCAAGCCAGTGAGCCACTTCCCGATCAGCCACAATCACCTGGTTGCGGCCCACATCAAAGCCTACGACGTACAAGGGATGGGATGACGCAATGCCCAAGCCCTTACGCTGACCAACGGTGTAATGGTGAATGCCGGTATGCTGCCCCAAAACCCGGCCCTGAGTATCAACAATATCGCCGGGTTTAGGAGCCAGATACTTGTCTAGGAAAGACTGCATCGAGCCGTGATGCTCAATCAAACACAGATCCTGGCTGTCGGGCTTGGCTGCCGTGTGCAGGCCCAGTTCAGCCGCCATCCGGCGGGTTTCAGTCTTGGGCTGCTCACCTAGAGGAAACAGCGAACCTGCCAGCAGATCTTGCGTCAGGTCGTATAAAAAGTAGGACTGATCCTTGCTGGGATCAACGGCGCGGCGCAGCTGGTAGCGGCCTGTTTCAAGGTCTTGAGTAATGCGGGCATAGTGGCCCGTGGCAATACGCTCTGCCCCGAGTTCCTCACGGGCATACTGCAGCATCGGCCCAAACTTCACGGCTCGGTTGCACTGGGAGCAGGGCAGAGGCGTTACCCCCTGCTGGTAGCCGCTTACCAAATAGTCAATGATGTAGCGCTGAAAGACCTCTCGGCTATCAACGATGTGGTGCGGAATGCCCAGCTCATCACAGAGTCGCGTGGCATCTACCATGCCGTCAGAACAGCACTGTCCCTTGCCCTTCATCAGCCACAGGGTGAGTCCAATGACGTCGTACCCCTGCTGGTGCAGGACTGCTGCAGCGACGGAGCTATCGACTCCGCCGGAAAGACCGACCACAATTTTTTCCATTCTGCCAAAAAGTATGGAAATTTTCCGAGAAAGTTTCTATCCTAACGTTCGTCCACACTAATTCACTACAGAATTTGTGTGGGGTTCAGTTCGGAGTCCACCTTGGGATCTAGAGCTTTTCCTAAGACAAACTCCAGCAATGGATTTGGTCAAGGAATAGTCTAGCAGTTTCGCATCAGCTCGTTTTGCCATCGACGAGGCTTCGCTAGATCTGCGGGCAAACGCGCTTTTCTAACACCAACCCCCTCCATTTGTTGGGCAGGATCATGATGAAAACCTCTCTCATTCTAGCGTCTCACCGGCAGCACCCTGGGCGCTGTCACTCGGGCCTGATTCCTTCGATGACTCCTGTTTTGGCTCTGCTGCTGCTGACAGGCGGAACGGTTTCTCTCAGCCAAACTGCAGCCAGCGCCCAGTCAGCCGCCACGATGCTGGCTCAGGTCTACGATGTGCCCTTACCCACGCCTGGGCTCGGCCTCGAGGTGCCCAGTTATCCCGCTCCCCCCCCTACCCCTAATGCCTATGCCAATGCTGGGGGGCTGCCCACAGGAGAGCAGTATATTGTCTACGTTTCTGGTAGCGATCCGCTATTGCTCGATCAGCTGCGTTCGATTGAGCCGGAGGCTTTTGAGACAAGTCATCAGGGACAATCGGTGATTCAGGTGGGTCGCTACAGCGTCTATCAAAATGCCCAACAGCAGGTCAGTACGCTGAGTAGTCAGGGAATCGGGGCGCAGATTGCCCAGGTGGGTGCGGTGGTGCCTACCTATGGGCAGCTACCTACTCCGCCACCCACCGCCTACATTAGCTCTGGAGATCTGCCGCCTCTGCCTGTTGTGCCGGGGCCCCAAGGATCGATCCCTGTAGTTCCTGTCCCCACAGTTCCTACTGCCGCAGCCCCAAATGTTGAGTTTGGCCAGCCTCCTAGCGTCTACTCTGGCCCTACCTCTGGTAATGAGATGCCGCTGCCGCCTTCTAGTCCGCCTACGACCGCTGCTGTGGTGCCTCCCGCCACGGCAGGAGCACCGTTTTATGTGGTGATTCCGGCGGCGACTCAGGACTTGCCGGCAATTAGCAGCCGCTTGGTTGAGCTGGGCACACCTGCCGACCGAGTACAACAGCGCCAGAGCCGACTGGGTCCTAATGTGGCAGTAGGGCCTTTTAACGACCGAGGGCTGGCCGAGCGCTGGCGGGGCTATTTCCGAGAGGCGGGCTATGGCTCTAGCCGGGTTGTTTATGAACCGTAGAGTATGAAGGCGGTAGGGCAGGAGCGCTGGTTTAATGCTGGCTCAATCGGGCAGCTGCCCTCCCCCCTGATTCATCGAGCTGTTGTTACAGCAGATCAGATGCGCCAGATTGAAGCGCGCATTTTCGCGGCAGGAATGCCGGTGGCAGCCCTGATGGAAAAAGTGGCGGGTCTGATCGCTCAGTGGATTAGGGCTCACTTTCCCCAGTCAACCTTTCCTCAAATCGGTGTTTTGGCTGGGCCAGGGCACAACGGCGGCGATGCGCTAGTAGCGGCCCGCGAGCTGCACCTAGATGGCTACCGGGTGCAGGTACATGCGCCCTTTTCCCGACTAAAGGAGTTAACTGAACAGCACGCCCGCTATGCGGCCAGCCTGGGCATTTCTTTTGTTGAGAATGTGGCAGCTCTGCAAGATTGCAACGCTTTAGTTGACGGGCTGTTTGGCTTTGGCTTGGAGCGAGACATTGAGGGAGACCTGGCCGAGACGGTGGCAACCCTTAATGCGTGGCCCCAGCCTAAGATCAGCATTGACTTGCCTTCGGGCCTGCAGACCGATACGGGAGCGGTATTGGGCACTGCCCTTTGCGCAACACTTACCCTCTGCCTGGGCCTCTGGTAGCGGGCCTTTTTTCAGGACGAAGCGCTGCCCTACCTGGGAGAGGTGGAGCTGATTGATTTCGGCATTCCGACTGCCGATATAGAAGCCGTTTTGGGACAGTCGCCAGTGGTGCAGC
>JACVRP010000518.1 GCA_014534385.1 Cyanobacteria bacterium Co-bin13 | reverse complement strand
CCGAAGCTGCCGCTAACCGCACTGCTCGCCTGCAGACAGTCACCGCTGCCCTTTCTGAATCTCTGACACCTCTACAGGTGGCCGAGGTCATCGTGGCGCAGAGTATGGCTGCGCTGGGAGCCGACTCTGCCCTGATAGCCCTACTGAGCGCCGACCAGAGCGAGCTGGAAATTGTTAAAGCAGTGGGCTATCAGCCTGATCTAGTTGAGTCGTGGCGACGATTTTCGATCCAGGCTCAGGTCCCCTTAGCAGAGGCTGTCCGTACGGGCCAACCCATCTGGCTGGAAACCTTAGAGGATCGCATTGCCCGCTATCCCCACTTAGCCGAGATCTACCAGCGCTATACTTTCAACTCGTGGATGTCGCTGCCGCTGATCGTCCAGGGCAAAGCTGTGGGCGGTATGCTGTTGAGCTTCCAGGCGTTTAAGCAGCTTAGCCAGGACGATCAAGATTTTATGCTGGCCCTGAGCCGCCAGTGTGCTCAAGCCATCTCCAGAGCTCAGCTCTATGAAGCTGAGCGCAAAGCGAGAGCCGAGGCAGAACAGGCCAATCGGATCAAGGATGAGTTTTTGGCGGTGCTCTCCCATGAACTCAGGTCACCGCTCAACCCCATTCTGGGCTGGGCCGGTTTACTGCGCCAGGGCCGCCTCGATGCCGCCAAAACAGCCCATGCAATAGAAACGATTGAGCGTAACGCCAAGCTGCAGGTACAGCTGATTGAAGATCTGCTGGATGTTTCTCGGATCCTGCGCGGCATGCTAAGTCTCAACATGGTGCCAGTTAACCTGTCAACCTGTATCCAGTCGGCCCTGGAAACGGTGCAGCTCGCTGCAGAGGCTAAATCTATTAGCGTAAGGCGGGAGGAGAGCAGCGACTGGCCAGGAGAACCAGACGGTGCGCCCCACGCTGCCCACTTTACCGTCTTGGGGGATGCAGCTCGCCTGCAGCAGGTCGTCTGGAATTTGCTCTCTAACGCCATTAAGTTTACTCCGACAGGTGGGCAGGTAGAGGTGCGGTTGGCACAGGTAGGCGCTCAAGTGCAGATGCAGGTTAGCGACACTGGTAAAGGCATTGCCCCTGACTTTTTGCCCCACGTATTTGACTACTTTCGCCAGGCAGACAGCACTACGACTCGAACCTTTGGAGGATTGGGGTTGGGACTGGCAATTGTACGGCACCTGGTAGAGCTACACGGCGGTACAGTTGAAGCTCACAGCCCAGGAGAAGATCAAGGGGCAACCTTTATCGTCACTCTGCCGCTGCACATCACTTCAGACAAAAGCTCCAACTTAACAGCCGAGGTTTCGCTGCTCATTCCTGACCATTCGCCCCTGGCCGGACTGAGAATCTTGCTGGTTGATGACGACAGCGACACTCGGGAGGTGACTGCCTTTGTTTTAAGGCAGGCAGGAGCCAGTCTTACCCAGTCGGCCTCAGCGGTAGAGGCGCTGCAGGCTTTTAGTCAGGCCCCCTTTGATCTGCTGATCAGCGACGTTGGCATGCCTGACCAGGATGGCTACCAGCTAATCCAGCAGATTCGAGCTTTGTTGCCCGCAGCCGGTGGAGAAATATGCGCCATCGCATTCACTGCCTACGCTGGGGAGAGCGATCGACAGCAGGCGCTGGCAGCAGGGTTTCAGCAGCACCTGGCCAAGCCGATAGAGCCGGATCGATTAATTGAAGCAATCGTCAGCTTGACTCGCCGCCCCTAAGAAGGGGCTCCCTATACTGCCGGTGCCAGGGGCTCAGGCTGCGGCAGCGCTGCCAGCTGGGGCGGAATTCGAGCCAGCACAGCGGTTTTTAGCGGTTCGGGGCGAACGCCGTAGGGCAGCAGGCCCTCCGGATTGAGCGCGTAGTGACGCAAGCACTCGATTAAAGCGGGAGCCGCAGTGGCAGGCTGTAGATGGGCAAACAGGTAAGTATACTTACCTGCTGCAGAAAACGCAGCCATGCAGGATTTCTCGCAAGCAAACATGCATCGAACCGGCTCAATAGAAACCTGCTCAGGAAGCTGAGCCGCTGCCGCCAGACGGGTCAGCTCATCTAGGAGTTCCTGCCCACCACTTTTGCCTTGGGGCTGGTCGTTACTGCGGACGGTGGCACACTGGGTGCAAACAAAAAGAGTATGGTCTGGAGTGATAACGCTCAAGGTCTGTACCTCGCAGAGAGAGCTAACTGGATATCGCAAGTCGGCGGGCATTCTGACTTACAGACCAAGGTCTGATTACAGCTGCGGGACAGCGCCGGATTTGCACCGGACTTTCCCCAAAAGACATCTAGCCGACCAGCGTATCTGGTGGCAGATGCCAATTTCTAACGGCTGATCCCCGCTAGAGCCGATTTAAGCTTTCCCAGCTTAGCACTTGCAGGAGCCGACAAACGGGCAGCCCCTGGGCAGCTAGAAGCCAAACTGGCTATGGACCTAGCAGCGGCAAAAACGGACTAACAAACACCGCTGCCTGGGTGCGATCGCGCAGCTCCAGCTGGCTCAAAATTCGGGTGATGTGGTTTTTGACCGTGCGCTCTGAGATGTACAAAGCAGCTGCAATTTCCCGGTTGCTGGCCCCGGAGGCAATCAAGCACAGCACCTCTCTCTCCCGCGCCGTTAGACCTGCTAGCTGGGGAGGCAGCTGAGCTGGCACGGTAGCCAGGACGGGTGCGATCGCTTTTTCTAGCAGCCCCGGTCCCATCTGGGTGTAGCCTTTATCAATGGCTCGAATAGCCTCGGCCAGATCATCTGAATGGGTG
>JACVRP010000537.1 GCA_014534385.1 Cyanobacteria bacterium Co-bin13 | reverse complement strand
TTTTCAGCAGCATTTCCAGGTGGCGCAGGTGCATGCCTACTGTGTGCTGCCGCTATATCACGTCAGCGGATTGATGCAGGCGCTGCGAGCGTTCATTTCAGGGGGGAAGCTGGCAGTCCAGCCCTTTAGATCGTTGAGCAGCGGTAATCGGCTAGACCTGCCGCCCCAGAACAGCTTTATTTCCCTGGTGCCGACTCAGCTGCAGCGGCTCTTGGACCAGGGAGAGGCAACCTGGCTGAGCCAGTTTCGGGCGGTGCTGCTGGGGGGCGCACCGGCCTGGCCGAGTCTGCTGGGGCAGGCGCGATCGCAAGGCATTCCCATAGCCCTAACCTACGGCATGACTGAGACTGCCGCCCAGGTAGCAACCCTGCTGCCAGCAGAATTTCTCAGCGATCGCAACAGCGCCGGACGAGCCCTGCCCCATGCTCGGATCGAGATTTGGGATGAAACGGGGGAGAAGCTGCCGCCGGGGCAGGTGGGGCAGATCTGCGTGTATGTGCGATCGCTCGCCCACGGCTACAGTCAAACCTCCTTTGGCTCCCAGGCAGTACCGGCTGATGTGAAGGGCTGGCGCGGCTTTCTTCCTGGCGATGTGGGCTACTTAGATGAGCAGGGCTATCTAACCGTTGTCGGGCGCAATAACACCCAGATCATCACCGGAGGCGAGAAGGTATTTCCCGAGGAAGTGGAGCGAGTGATTTTAGAGACGGGCTTGGTCAGCGACGTATGTGTGGTCGGGCCACCTAACTCGAATTGGGGGCAAGTGGTGACAGCTCTGTACATGCCAGGAGCGGCAGACCTGGACGTGGAAGAACTGCGACAGAGCATCATGCCGCAGCTCAGCAAGTTCAAGCAGCCTAAGCACTGGATTGCGGTTGAATCCCTACCTCGTAACGCGCAGGGCAAGGTGAACCGTCAGGTGGCCTTGCAGCTAGCCGAGCAACGTTTGAATGAAGCCCAGTAGGAGGCTTCGTCGCTTTAAAGATTGTTTGAGAAGGTCAAAGGGATTCTGTGAGTTTGCCTGAGGCATCAAGTCGAGTCAACCTGGTGAATGAGAGATAGAAGTAAGCTCAGCTACGTTGTAGCTATCGCCACGTTACTTAGGACCTCTAATTTGAGAGACATCTATGATGCAGCCGATGACGCAAATCGAAGCAGTCAAAACGATGGAACGGCTTGTTGGGGAGCAAGATTGGCAAGCGGCAGCTGCATACTTCACCTCTGATGTTATGTACAAAGTCGGTGTGCAAGAGCCGGTATACGGTATGGCGGGTATTCGAGATTACCTAAAACGGCAAAACCAGGTTGTTCAATGGCAGGGGCACACCCTACGACTCCAGTGGAACTACGACGACGTTGTTGTAATCGAGGTCGATTCGCACTTTCTACGGTTGCGTGACCAACACCTGATTATCGTGCCGTGTGTGATACCTACCGCATGAGCGGATTAAAAATTCGGGAATGGCGTGTCTATGCAGACATGTCTCTGTTTTTTGAAGATCCGCAGGCAATTTGAAATGATATGACCTCTAGTCTCTCTAGCCGCAGTGAACCGCCAACCAGATGCAGGGCGGTTCTTTGCTGGTGTAAACAACCCTGTGCCTGCAATGGGCCGGAATCAAGACATAATCTCCCCGCTCTAGAGCCGTTTCGCTACCGTCTTCGTAGGCCAGTCGGGCTTGGCCTTGCAGCAAGATCACCCATTCGTCGCGTTCCTGGTCGTACCATTCAGCGGCAGGGGTGGTTTGCCCAGTAGAAATGATGCGCTCTATCAGGCAGTTGCCCTCGTCAAAGAGCGGTTCAAATACCTCAAGGTTGGGCAGGGGGTCGGGCAGGGAAAATAGATTGGCTTTGGTGGGCGGCGTCAATTCAAGAACCCTCTCTAAAGTCCTCAATCTTGGCTGTCTGGAGCTTGCCCCGCTGACTAGCTTGCCATACCTGACCGCTGTCTACATCGAGACCGGTTAGCCAGCCTTTGCCATAAACCCAGGTATCCAGACAGATAGCGTAGCCCAAATTGCGCGGCCTACCGTTTTTTTGAGGGGTGTGGCCGCAGATCCAGGTTTTGCCTGACATGTGGGGCTGAGGATCGGTAAATTTGTCCCAAAATAGCGACTTGTCAGGCTGTTCTGATAAAGGCTTATCGGGGGCTAGGGTGGCGTGGACAAAGATGTGCCGATCGGTTTCCCACCAGTCCAGGCATTTCTCTTGAATAAAGCGCCAGTGGTCTTCTGGAATGTCGCTGAGGCTGGCTGGTTTGCGGGTGGGGCTGTAGGAAACCAGCGTTTTACGGTCAACGAGGTCTTTGCCGTTGAGCCGAGTTTTGCCGTACTTTCCTGCGGTGCGAAGGAAAATTTCGTGGTTGCCCCGCAGCGGAATGAGCTGCCCCTGAGCGTGCAGAGCAATTAGGGTATCTAGAACTGTTTTAGCACCTGGGCCTTTGTTGATGTAGTCGCCCAGCGTAATTAAAGTATCTTGAGGCTGCAGGTCAACTGCTTCTAACAGAACCTTTAGCGCCACATCACAGCCGTGGATATCGCCGATGGCAAAGCATCGATTGGGGCGGCTGGAAGGGGCCATACAAGGTTACAG
>JACVRP010000093.1 GCA_014534385.1 Cyanobacteria bacterium Co-bin13 | reverse complement strand
GATAAACGCTGTTAGCTCGTATCCCAAGCTGGCAGCGTTAAGTAGGGCGGTGTACCCCTCGATGACGCCAGCATCCTCTAGTTTCCGCACTCGATCGGCAGCCGCGGGAGAGGAAATGCCCAGTTGGTTAGCTAGCTCTGCCCAAGTCATGCGTCCGGAGGTGGTCAGACAGGACAGTATTTTGAGATCGATTTTGTCCGGCTCCATCGTCTTGTTTTTCTAAGCAGATTGCCTTTCATGCATTAGATAATCACATGAAAGCTTATTTTTAATTTGTATTTTTAAGTATATTTTGAGATTTCCTCCGGATTCTGATCCAACAAACCTTATTAACCTCTTAGGCTGCAGGGATAGGAACTTATGAGAGCTGCTGGTGCCTTGCCAGGTTCTTGAATGAGCAATGGGTGGAGGGGGAAAAACTGCTTACACTAAAGAACAGTCATTGAGCCGGTTGGCCCGTAGATGGGGCTGCTGGCTTGGTGCTTTAGGTTTTTAATCAGGGCTTGTGGACTGAAGTGTATGGCTATGGGGTTTGAGTCGGATGACATGCTGGCGTCTTTTGCAAGGGTATTAGAAGGGGTTGATCTGCCTGCTGACTGGATTGGCATCCGAGGGGTGCGCGAGTCGGTAACACGGCGAACGGTCCGGGACGGTTACCCCGAGGACAATGTGCGATCGCTCGATCAGGGCGCTATGGTCGAAGTGCTGGCCCACGGCCAGTTTGGCTATGCGGCCACCAACCGTTTGACGCCGGAGGCGCTGCGAGCAGCGGCGGCGGCAGCTTATCAGCAGGCGGTTGCGGCCAGTGCGCTGCGGATTCACTCGTTTTCGGTAGAGGCTCGACCTAAGGTGGTGGGCCAGTACGTCTCACCTCAGCAAAAGCCGCTAGACGGCTTTTCCCCTGCCGAGCTCTGCGAGCTTCTGAGCAAAATCTGCCGGGAGCTAAAGGTGTCGGAGCAAATTGTGCAGACCTATGCGACGGCAATCGCCAATCAGACTGAGTCGTGGTTCGTTAGCTCCAACGGGTCTGAAGTGTATCAGCGGTTGGCGCTGCTGGAGACGCACTTTAGCGCCACTGCCCAGTCTGGTTCTGTGGTGCAGACCCGCAGCAATAACGGCTATTTGGCCCACAGCTACCAGGGCGGCTGGGAGCTATTTCCGCAGGCAGCGTTATGGGAGCAGATCGATCGGGTGGCGCACCAGGCGCTGGAGCTGCTAACGGCGGAGGAGTGCCCAACGGAAACGGCAACTTTGGTGCTGTCTCCTGACCAGATGATGCTGCAGATTCACGAAAGCGTCGGCCATCCTCTAGAGCTGGATCGGATTTTGGGCGACGAGCGCAACTATGCTGGGGGCAGCTTCGTGAAGCCTTCGGATTTTGGCCAGCTAGCCTATGGGTCGCCGCTGATGAACATTACCTTTGACCCGACTGTGGCGGGGGAGTTTGCCAGCTATGCCTACGACGACACTGGGGCTGCCGCTACCCGGCAGTATCTGATCCGGCAGGGTCAGCTGGAGCGAGGGCTGGGCAGCCTGGAGAGCCAGTCTCGCCTGGGGGTCGATGGAGTGGCCTGTGCCCGCGCCTCCTCCTGGAACCGTCCGGCGATTGACCGCATGGCCAACATCAATCTAGAGCCGGGGAAGACGCCTCTGGCTGAGCTGATTGGCTCAATCGAGCGGGGCGTTTTTATGGAGACTAACCGCTCCTGGTCAATCGATGATCAGCGCTACAAGTTTCAGTTTGGCTGTGAGTATGGTCGCCTAATCGAAAACGGCGAACTGACTCGACCCGTTCGCAACCCCAACTACCGGGCCACTACTCCCGACTTCTGGCACAGCCTGGTGCAGGTAGGCGATCGCAACACCTGGGAAATGTACGGCACCCCCTACTGCGGTAAGGGAGAGCCCAATCAGGCCATCCGGGTAGGCCACGCTGCTCCGGTGTGTGCGTTTGAAAATGTAGAAGTATTCGGGGGTGCTCAATGAGTCGTTCTGTGGCCTGGGAAAGCACGTTTAATCAGATCGCCGAAGTCCTCAACCGGTATGTTCAGCCGGGGGAGCAGGCGCTGCTGCAGCTGGTGGCCGAAGAGAGCCAGTTCACCCGCTTTAACCAGGGCCGGGTGCGGCAGACAGGACAGGTCAGCGATGGTCAGCTGCGGCTGACGCTGATTGGCTCGGGGCGGGTGTGCGATCGCACCCTGCCCTTTACCGGTGAAAAAGAAACCGACTGGCCTCTAATCATCACCGCCCTGGCCGAAGCCCGCCAGGAGCTGCCCCAGCTGCCGGAAGATCCCTTTCTGGTCATGCCCCAGGGAGCCGCTACCAGCCGGGAAGAGTACCCCGGCCAGCTTTTGGAGGCGGCAGCGGTCCCCGAAGCCATTCTCACTCCGCTAGCAGGCACCGACAGCGCCGGACTCTATGCCGGAGGCCGCTGTATGCGAGGCTATGCCGACTCCCTCGGCCAGCTGCACTGGTTTGAGACCGAAACCTTTACGCTGGACTACTCCCTATTCACGGCAGACGGGCAGGCCGTCAAAGAAGTCCTGGCTGGCAACCAGTGGGATGCAGCCCAATATGATCGCCAGATCGGGACCTGCCGCCAGTTCCTGGGGCTCATGGAGCGATCGCCCAAAGCTGTACCCCGAGGGCAGTACCGCACCTACCTGGCCCCGGCCGCCGTAGCCGACCTGGTCAGCATGTTTTCCTGGGGCGGCATCAGCGAAGCGGCTCTACGGCGTTCGGGCGGCGCTCTGAGGGCACTACAGCAGGGCGAACGACAGCTCTCGCCGAAGTTTCACCTGCGGGAAAACTTTGGCCGAGGTCTGGTGCCTCGGTTTAACCAGTGGGGAGAAGTCGCCCCCACCGAGCTACCCCTGATTGCTTCAGGAGAACTGGTCAACACCCTGATCAGCTCCCGCACCGCCCAGGAATATGGGCTGGTCTCTAACTACGCCGCCGCCAGAGAACATCTGCGGGCCCCAGAAATCAGCCCCGGCACCCTCAATGAAGCCGACATCCTAAAGCAGCTAGACACCGGGCTATACGTCTCCAACCTGCACTACCTCAACTGGAGCGATCAGCCTAAAGGCCGCATCACCGGCATGACCCGCTACGCCTGTTTTTGGGTAGAGCAGGGAGAAATCGTCGCCCCGATTCAAAACCTGCGCTTTGACGAAAGCCTCTACCGCTGCTTCGGCGACTGCCTGATAGATCTGACCAACACAGTGGTGCTCGTGCCCGAAGTCGGTTCCTACGAGCACCGAGCCCTGGGCGGCGCTTGGGTACCGGGGATGTTGGTGGATGACTTTACGTACACGCTGTAGGCCTCACCCATCCACCCTCCTACCCCATCGCCTGATGCACAATAGACATCAGTACGTGAAAAACTAAACGTGCTGCATCCTTTTGGGCTGACTCCCTGCCATGCCAGGAATTTCTACAAATCCAGGAACCTCTAACCGACCGCTGGAGCAACGGCTGACGATCTCCCTAGGGACGGTGCTGGGGCTGGCGCTGGCGGTGCCGCTGCTGATTTTGCTGTGGCAGCTGCGTAGCCTGATTTTGCTGGTGATGATTTCGGTGGTGCTGGCGTCGTCGATTGCGCCGGTGGTGGACTGGGCTGAGCGGTACCGGGTGCCGCGCTGGTTGGCGGTGGTGCTGATTTACCTGTCAATTATTGCCAGCATCGTGGGGGCGGGGGTGCTGGTGGGGCCGACGGTGTTTGAGCAGATTCAGCAGCTGATTGGTTTGGTGCCAGTATCGATTAGAAACGTCTATGACGTGATTTCGGCCTGGGCGTTGAATCTCAACAACACGCGTCCGGAGCTGGCGAACGAGCTGGTGAATCGAGTGCTGGATGTGCAGGGGCTGACCAGCTGGGCCATTCGCTCCAGCCAGCAGCTGCTGATTCGCTCTTTTGGCGTAACGACGGGCATTTTGGGCGGGGTGTTTAGCCTGATTTTGGCACTGTTTTTGTCGGGCTATATGCTGGCCGACAGCCGCACTCTAATCAACAATTTAGTGCGCCTGCTGCCCCGGCCCTGGGATGAGCGGTTGACGGCTCAGGTCGGCCCGGTGAGTAACCGGATTGGCAGCTACATCCGGGGGCGGTTTTTGGTGTCTCTGATACTTGCGATCGCAACCACCATTGGCCTCAGCTTTTTGGGCCTCTCTGACTTTGCCCTGGGTCTAGGTGCGATCGCCGGGGTGACCAATCTGATTCCCTTTCTGGGGCCGATTCTAGGAGCGATTCCGGCGCTGGTGGTGGCCGTACCGCAGGGCGGCTGGGTCTTTCTTTGGGTGCTGCTGTTCTACGTGATCATTCAAAACTTGGAGACCTACATCCTCGATCCGCTGCTGGTGGGATCGTCTGTGGGGGTGCATCCGCTGTATCAGCTGCTGGCGGTGCTGGGCGGAACACAGGTGCTAGGACTGATCGGGGCGCTGATCGTGCCACCCTGGGTTGCGGGCGGAGCCGTGCTGCTAGAAAACCTCTACCTCAGACCCAAGCTTATGCGTGAGCGCCGCCGCTACCTGGTCAATACCACCACAGACTCATCGGCATCTGCCGACGATGCACCCAGTGAATCGATCATCACCAGCCCGTATTAGGGTCTAAACGGATTAGGGCCTAAACTATTGGGATCGCTAGGTATTATTTCCTGCTACTTTGGATGGAGGCACCCTTGCCATTGAACTTTGGCAGGGGTTTTAAGCTGGCTTGGGCAAAGACTTGGGCTGGCGGCGAAGAGACGTAGTTTGGTTGATAAAGGAGAACAACACCCATGCAACATCGTGGTGTCACCGTCTGGTTGACGGGCCTGAGCGGCGCTGGCAAAAGCACGATCACAGAAGCGCTAGAGCAGGAGCTGCGCGCCCGTGGCTGCAAGCTAGAAGTGCTCGATGGCGATATCGTCCGCACTAACCTGACCAAGGGGTTGGGCTTTAGCAAAGAAGATCGGGACGAAAACATCCGTCGCATTGGCTTTGTCTCAAACCTGCTGACCCGCAACGGTGTAATTGTGCTGGTTTCAGCCATTTCCCCCTACCGGGCAATGCGCGATGAAGTGCGCGATCGCATTGGTGACTTCATGGAAGTCTACGTCAGCGCTCCCCTAGAAGTCTGCGAAGCCCGCGACGTCAAGGGCCTCTATAAGCGCGCCCGCGCTGGAGAAATCAAGCAGTTCACCGGCATCGACGATCCCTACGAGCCGCCGCTGAATCCTGAGGTCAACTGCGAAACCCACAAGGAAACCCTTGAGGAAAGCGTCAACAAGGTGCTGGCCAAGCTAGAAGAACTAGGCTATCTACCTGCTGCAGTCGCGGCATAGAAGAAATAGGACCATACCCCTAGGATCCTTCAAAGGGTTCATCCCCCAATCCATCCGCAAAACAATAACCGGGCAATCTCTTGTGTAATAGGCGAAACACCTACCCCACAAGAGATTGCCTGGATTAAAGCTGGCAGAGTGCTCCTAGTTCTGTCATCCCAGAAGCTAATACCGGCTAATTCAACCACCCCTTACCCATCTACTCATCCACCCGTCTACCCCCTCACCCCCACCCCGCCGGGTCAAGCTCGTAATACGCCTGCAGCTGCGCGTACAAAGCCGGGTGGTGCGCCCGGAGTTGCTTAGGCCTTTCAAAAAAAGTTTCGGTCGCAACCGCAAAAAATTCTGCCGGGTTTTTAGTCCCGTAGCTGTCCATCACCGTAGGGTAACGCCGCCGCACCGCCTGGCAAAGCTGCTCATAGGCAACGCTCATAACCTCACACCAGCGAGCATAATCCGCCCGTTTTTTGAGGATGGGCACACCTTCAGCCTTGCTGTCTTCCTGGTCGAGCTGATGGGCAAACTCGTGCAGAATCAGGTTGTGGCCGTCTTGCCAGCTGCGCGTGTCTGCCTGAATTTCCTGCCAGGTCAGCAGCACCTGATCCTGTAACCACGATTCGCCCAGCCGGGCTTCCTGCCGCTCCTCTACGACGTAGGGGCCATTAGCAGCGGGCTGGGTAACGATATAGGCATCGGGATAGACCAGGATCGATTTGAGCTTGGGAAAGTAGGTGCCGCGCTCATTGAGCAGCAGCAGGCAGGCCACCGCAGCGATGGTCACCTTCATCTCTTCGCTGACCTGCAGGCCCCGGCAACCGATAAACTGTTTTTCTGCCAAAAAGACTTGAATGTGGCCCTGCAGCCGCTGCCTTTCCTCGGGCGAAAGTTGAGGGTAGATCGGCAGGTTTTGCTCGATCAAAGCTCGCCAGAGGGGGGGCAGCGGCCGCTTTTTGAGGCGCTCCCGGTGCTGTCGCTGCAGCAGCGGCTGAACAAAAATTCCCGCTGCAATCAGGCCAACTGTCAGCAGCACGATGAGGGCTTGAAGCATTGCTCTTGGGGGACAGCCCTTCTAAACCGATTGGGGCTTCTTTTCAGTCTAGGAAGCAGGCCCGCTTTTGAGTGGGCACCGCTGGCTTTTTCATCCCTTAGAGGAATGCCGGGAGAGAGCAGGCGTCAGCGGTCCAGCAGATCATCGAGTTCAGCATAGCTGGGCAGAGTGGTGTCGATGGCCTTGCCCTGACGCAGCACGATGCGATCGCACTGTGGCCGCGACAGCAGCTCATTAAAGGTTCGGGCTTTGAAACACACCAGATCAGCCGCCTGTCCAACCGCAAGGAAGCCCGACGTCTTCAAACCCATCAGGGCAGCGGGGGTAGTGGTCACAGCTTGGGGCCAGTCGCCGATAGGCCGATCGAGCTGCCCAACCCGCACCGCCTGAGTAAAGACCTCCAACCCATCTAGATCGCCGTAGGCATAGAAGACGTCGCGAGTATTGTCGCTAGAAAAAGCAACGGGAATACCCTGAGCCTTGAGTTCGGGCAGCAGGGTAACGCCGCGCCGTCGGGGCATGCGGCCAATCTGCCGGTCCTGCAAAAACAAGTTGCACATCGGCAGGCTGATCACGCCGATGCTGGCCTTTTTGACCCAGCTTATGGTCTCTTCGGCAACCGCCTGCTGCTGTACCGACAGGCTACAGCAATGACCGCAAACTACTGTACCGCTGTAGTTGTTGCGTAGCTTGGCCTGGGCTACGTGGCGCAGAGCCATGTGCTCTGAGCTGAGGCTTTCGTCTACGTGGAAGTCGAGGGGTAAGCTGCGGGTCTGGGCCAGCTGAAAAACGCGATCTAGCTGCTGGTCCAGGTTGGGATTGGGGTAGGCCACCGCGCCTAAAATACCGCTGCTCTCGGCCACTAGATCTGCCAGAGCCGCAACCTGGTCGGTCTCGAAAGCATCAATCGGCAGCAGGCAGGCCGCCTGTAGCTCCAATCGCCCCGCCCATTCCTGCCGCAGCGTTCTAAAAACCGAAAAGCTAATTTCGGCTTGGTCGTCTAGGGCGTCGAGATGGGTCCGCAGGGCGCGGGTGCCGTGGGCATAGGCACACTTGAGACTAAACTCCATGCGGCGATAGAGATCTTCAGAGCGCCAGTACTTGATTCGGTCGTGGTCAATCTGGCTCAGGGCCTGCTCAAAGGTGCCGCTGGGGTTAGCGGTGCGGTGCCAGGTCTGGGCCTTATCCAGGTGAGTATGAATATCGGCAAAGCAAGGCCACACCAGCCCCTGCTGCAGATCGCAGGTCACAACGTCCTGAGGAACCGAGGCACCGACCGGGATCACGGCGGCAATGGTTCCCCCTCGAATTTCGATGTTGGCCGCTACCAGGTCTTCTGACTGGGGCGCTGCCGCCAGCCAGGGAATCGGGTCGCTGGGCACATCGTCTCCAGTGAGCAGGGCCAGGGGAATGCGGGCATTGGTCAGCCAGTAGTGGGCCGTGTCGGGAACAGACGCAAAAGAAGATACTGCCATCGGGTCAAGCTAGAGGACGGTTTAATTCTCGCGCTGCAGGGCACTTTCGTGCCAGTGGCGCAGCAGCCGGTCAGACAGCAGGGTCAGCAGAACAAAAATGATCACCCCTAACCCGGTCGTCATAATCAGGGCGGCAAACATGCGGGGGATCTGCAGGTTATAGCTGGACATGAGAATTTGATAGGCAATGCCGGAGCGGGCTCCCCCGGTACCAGCCACAAATTCGGCCACGACCGCCCCAATCAGCGACAGCCCGCCGCTGATCCGCAGCCCGCCTAGGAAATAGGGCATGGCGCTGGGCAGGCGCAGGTGCCAAAGGGTCTGCCAGCGGTTGGCCCCATAGAGCTGAAACAGGTTTTGTAGAGAATGGTCGGCGCTGTTAAGACCCAAGGTGGTATTGGAAATAATCGGAAACAGGGCCACAATCCAGGCGCACACCACCAGAGCGGCAAAAGTGTTGCTCTTGAACCAGATGATGATCAGAGGTGCGATCGCAACCACCGGCATAGTCTGCAAAATTACGGCATAGGGAAAAAAGCTGCGCTCGATCCACTTGCTTTGGGTAAACAAAATTGCAATCAGCAGCCCCGACACCGTCGCCGCTACAAAGGCCGCCACCGTAATTTGTAGCGTCACCATCAGCGAGGGAAAGAGCTGGGGCCACTCCTGCACCAGCGTCTGCAGCACCAGCAGCGGGCCAGGCAGCAGATACGGCGGCACCTGAAACAGTTGCACCCCCACCTCCCACAGCACCAGCGCCCCCAACCCCACAGCAATCGGGGCCATCACCTCCAGCGACCAGAGGCGATTAAACCGAGATATTTGCGAGGCCGCCCCCCAAACAGTTGCGCCCGGTGAGGCTGGACTAGAAGGCGGGGACAGGGAAGAGTTAGGCTCCATGAGCAAAAACCAAAATACAGTGCAGCAGCTATCAGGGCACAGTCACCGTCCTCTCCGGTGAAGACAGGTAGCGTAAGATCTCGCGGCAGTAGTGGTTGAACTGGGCAGAGGTGCGAAACTCTTCGCTGCGAGGATAGGGCGCATCAATGGCCAGGTCCGCCACAATGCGGCCAGGATGAGCCGCCATCACCACCACCCGGTTAGACAGGTAAACGGCTTCATAGATGTTGTGGGTGACAAACAGCACCGTCCAGTGCTTCTGCTCCCACAGATGCAGCACATCACTGTTAAGCCGCGCCCGCGTCATCTCATCAAGCGCCCCAAAGGGCTCATCCATCAGCAAAACATTAGGCCGCGTCACCAACGCCCGCGCAATCGAGGCCCGCATTCTCATGCCGCCCGAAAGCTGCCGGGGATAGCTCCGCTCCGCCCCTCCCAGGCTCACCAGGTTGAGCGCTTCCTGAATGTCAGCCCGGCAGCTCCTCAGAGACTTGCCCTTAAGCTTGAGCGGCAAATGCACGTTGTCCACTACCGTCGCCCAAGGCATCAGCGCCGCATCTTGAAAGACAAAGGCCAGATTGCGCTCCCCTGGCGATAGGCCCCACGCGATCTGCCCGCTGCTAGGCTGCCCCAAGCCCGCCACCAGCCGCAGCACCGTACTCTTACCACAGCCCGAAGGCCCCACCAGGCTAACGAATTCACCGGGGCTCACCGTCAGGTCAATGTCCTGCAACGCAACGGTGCCGTTGCCGTAGACTTTGCTGACCTGGTGGAGGGTGAGGATGGGGGGCATTGGGAGGGGGATAGGGGTGGTGGGGAAGACGTAGGGATGGGGGACACGGGGACGCGGGGAGGGTGGAGGTAGTGGGGGTGGTGAAGAGGGTAGGGGGAGAAGAGATGGCAGGGGGGAGCGGGGACACGGGCTTCTCAAGTTACAGGGAGCACTTCTCGTTCCCAGGCTCCGTCTGGGAATGCCCGCTGGAGGCTCTGCCTCCTAAGGCCGAAAAGGAGGCGGAGTCTCCGCTGGAGGTGCCCAGTCGGAGCCTGGCTACCAGAAGATCCTGCTGTCCTCCCTCCCCGCGTCTCCGCGTCTCCCCCTCTCCGCGTCCTTCCTTTGCCTTCCTAAGCCTGGTAATACTCCGCTCCCTTATTCACAAAGTCCAGCGTATAGGCCTGCCGGAAATCGGTGTTGGGATCAAACACGCCTGCTTCGGACATGGTGCTGAAGAACGATTCCCAGCGGGCGTCGGTCATGGCCCCAATGCCGTCTTGTTCAGCTTCGCCAGAGAGGACGATGCCGTACTCCTGCATCTTTTCAATGCCGTAGGCGATTTGCTCGTCAGTCATTTCGGGGTTGGCTTGCTTAATCAGCTCGTTGCCGGGGGCTGGGTCTTCAAAGTAGCTGTACCAGCCTTTGATTGAGGCATCGACGAAGCGCTGTACCAGATCGGGGTCTTGCTCGATCAGCTCGTTGCGGGTTTCGATGGTGCAGG
>JACVRP010000410.1 GCA_014534385.1 Cyanobacteria bacterium Co-bin13 | reverse complement strand
TTGCCCAGCCCGGCATTGCCAGCATCAGTCGCAAAACTGGGGAGCCCATACCCGCTCCTAATATCAACCTTGAGCAATATCCTCTGGAAGCATTCCAGGAAGCCGTAGAGTTAACTGGGGGAATGCCTTATTCCCGCCGAGGGAAAGTGCAACTCAGCGGAGAACCTCCGGCAGAGACCCCACCAGACGCCGTTGAAGAATCTTCGACGGAGGATTTCGACGTTGTGGATAGTGCAGAATATCAGACTATTGTGGACGCGTACACAAACAAAAAAGGTGAACTCTCCTACGACTTGCTGAACAAGGATTTCATTAAGTTTGCCAAGTCCAGCAAAATTGTTGCAGACAGGGTCGCCGAACAAGTCTCGTTAGATGACCTTCGTGATTACATTATTAGAGTCAAGTTCGAGACATTAACAGGTAACCCAGACCTGACTCCGGCTCAGATGAGCCGTATAGTGGAGATGCTAGATGAAGTCAGCCCCCGCTCTGTATTTCGAGAACTCAACGACGAACTCAAAAAAATGTTGAGCCAAGCAAAGGTCGTTTGACCCCAGTAGAGGATTGGTAGGATGCGTTACGCTCCACTAACACATCCTACAGGACTACAAAATGACAGTCATCTTACAAAGGTTTGTCGGCATTGGCAACCAACCCCCAGAACAGTAGCCACCCCTCAGTTCGGCCCACTGTTCTGGAAGGCTGCAAAGTCCGGGCAGGGCTTAATAGCCGACCTTCTGCCCTCTACCTTCTGCTAAATCCGCCGCAGCTTTAGGCTAGACTCGCGCATAAACCAGTCGCGCACTTCGTCCACGCTTTCTGCATTGATCAGATTATCCAACCGATCGCCGTGATTGAAACTGCGGGCGATCTCGGCCAGCTGCGTCAGGTGATCTTGGGTGGAGCGCTGGCCGGGGCTGAGCAGCAGCAGCACCACATGTACTGGCTTCTCGGCCCGGTCGTGGGGTACACCCTGGGGGTGAATGCCCAGGAAAAGCTGGGTTTCTTTGAGCCCCTGCACTCGGGCGTGGGAGATGATTACCCCCGGCAAAATTTCGCTGGCGTAGCCGACATCGTCGTAGACCAGCGACTTGAGCACAGCCCAGTGCTGTGGGTCTTCCTTAGGCATGGCCGTAGACAGCAGGGCTTCTACCGTTCTTTCGTAGGAGGCGGTAGCCAGATTGAGCTTGATCCGATCCTCAGTGAGAATTTCGGGGAGGCCTCTGGGCTGCATGGCACCGTAGTTGCGGGCGTCGCGCTCGGAAGGATACAGCACCAGGAAGCTGGCATTCAGGTCAGACAGCGTTTGAGGCAGCTGAGCCAGCTGGCGATTGTAGGCCAAAGTCCCTTCGCGAGCGCTGACCAGCACCACCAGATCGTTGTCGCTGGAGAAGTCCTGCATTTCGGTGCGTACGCTCTGCCAGTTGGGCACCTGAATAAAGCCTGTAGTGGCCTCAATTGCGATCGCTTCAAAGTGTCGCCGGAAGCGTTCGGGGTCATCTTGCACCACTAGCACCTGCAGCTGGGTGCCTAGCTGAGCCGCCAGGTGCTTGAGCGATCGCACCGTCTCATAAAAGCCCAGGTTGTGGTCAATCAGCGGCGGCAGCAGCACCACCAGCCGCTGAAACGTGTTGATCGGATGGTTGAGCTTGCACACCCATATCTGCTGGGTAGAGCGCTCCAGCACCTGGTCAATCACGGTACCAAAGATGCGCTGCTGGGTAGAGCGGGCCCCGTTCCAGCCAATCACGATGTCGCTGATGCGCCGCTCAGTGGCCGCATCAATAATGCCGGAAGCTGGGTTACGGGCCACCCGAGTCACGGGGTTGACTGGAATGTCCATCTCTGCCGCGTGGACAATTGCGTGGGCCAGTAGCCGCTCGGCTCCGGCCACCTTGCTCTCGGTATTTTCGGTGTCGGCTTCTTCTGCGATCGCAGTCAGCGGAAACACCGCCTCCTCCGATTTCTCATCCCGCAGCATGGCAGCCAGGTTGAGCAGCGCTTCGGAGGTGGCGGGGTTAGCCAGGGGCACCAAAATCCGCTGAGGAGCCTGACGCGGTTCGTAAAGCTGCTCCTGCTCCTGACGGGCAACTTCGCGGCCAAAGCGCTCCACTACCCAAGGGCCGAGAACGCAGGTGGCAAAAATCATCATCACCACCCCGTTGAGCACATCATCGCCAATGATGCCCAATTCGTAGCCCACCAAAGTCGCAGCCAGGGTGGCAGCAGCCTCACAGGTAGACAGGCCGAAAATCACCCAGCCCTGCGCGTTGGAATAGTTATAGATTTTGCGGGTAATGCCGGCAGCCACAAACTTGGTGCCAACGTTGGTTGCCAGCATGGTGCCCATGACCAGCCAGGCCGTAGGGCTACTGGCCAGCACCGAAACATCGACCAGCAGACCAATGAAAATCAGGAAAAAGGGAATGATGAAGGTTTCGCCAAAAAACTGGATCTGGCTCATTAGCCGACTGCGCTCGGGAATCAGCCGGTTCAGCGTTAGCCCCACCAGAAACGCCCCTAAGATCGCCTCGGTGCCCACAGCCCGAGCCAGATAGGCCCCAATAAAGACCACCGCCAGCACAAAGACAAATTCACTCTTGCCGCCATCGCTAACGTTGCGAAAGAACCAGCGAACTAAAATCGGCAGCAGATAGAGCACCGCCGCCACGTAGATTGCCATCGACAGCGACAGCGTGATCCAAAACCGGGCGTCTAGATCGCCCTGCACAGAGCGGGCAATTACCACCAGCACCAGCAGCGCCACCGTATCGGTGAGGATGGTGCCGCCCACGGTTGTTACCACCGCATCGTTTTTGACAATGCCCAGGCGGCTGATGATTGGGTAGGGCACCAGGGTATGGGAGGCGAACATGCTGGCCACCAAAATCGAAGCCGCCCAGTCAAACCCCAGCAGCCGGAAGATAATGGTGCCCGTCACCTGGGGAATGGTGAAGGTAATGATGCCGAAGACGAGGCTGCGATCGCGGTTTTTGCGAAACTGGGTCAGGTTGATCTCCAGCCCCGCCAAAAACATGATGTAGAGCAGGCCGACATTGCCCAGCAGCTCAATCGCCTGCCCCCGCTCCAGTACGTTGAGCACGCTGGCACCCAGTACCACTCCCGCCACAATCGGACCAATAATCCCTGGCAGCTTAAATCGCTCAAAGAGCAGCGGCGTCACCAAAATGACGACCATGCAAATGCCAAAGATCAAGACCGGGTCCTGCACCGGCAGGGGAAAGCCCAAGATCGACTCCATTCATCACTCCTTCTGGGGTAGATAAACCTAAGAACTGACCCAAGGATCGGCGTAGTTCCACATTGAGCGAACCAGCCGTTTATCCCGCTCGATATCAGGCATCTTTAGGACAGTTCGAACCTCCTGGCGAGGGTTCCAATACGGGGTCTCTGCCGATGCTTGAACGGCCATCACCGAACAGGGGGCATGGAGCACAACCTGGGTGGCCGTGCTGCCAAAAAGCTGCTGCTTCAACCCAGGTTTGCCGCTGTGGCCCACCAGAATCAGGTCAGTTTCCCAATCGCGGGCAAACCGACAAATTTGGCTGCTGGCATTCCCCGTGACACAGGTAATTTC
>JACVRP010000100.1 GCA_014534385.1 Cyanobacteria bacterium Co-bin13 | reverse complement strand
TTATTTTACCCCCGTTTGGCCGATTCTGAGGGGTTCTACCGGAAGGATTTGGGGTTAGCTTGCCCCGTCAAGGTCTACTGAGCGATGATGTTGGCTGCTCAAATACGCCTCAAAGCCGGCTTCTGGAGTCCAGATGATGGCTCCGTCTCGCTCTGTCACAAAAACCTGAATGTTTTGCCGCTGCAGTTGGACTTCGGTTTTGGGGTTGAGATGGGAGGTAGATGCGATCGCAACCCTTGGCCCCACCGCTGCTACCAGTTCCTCTGCCAGGGGGCTGCCGTCCCACCAGAGCACCTCGCTAGCCAGCACCGACCCAGCCTTAGCCAGATGTCGCTGTACCTCCAGGCCCAGCTTCGGCAGCATCAGCCACCCCTGGCGCTCCATTAGCGTCAGCCGCAGAATTGGGTTCTCTGTGCCCAGGCTCTGGATCTGCCCTGGCCCAAACGCCTGGCTGTGCCCCACCTGTAGCGGCTGAAACGACTTAATTCCCACCTCACAAGGACGGCTGCTGCCGGGGCTAAAGAGCAGATCAATCGGCGTTTTTTGCACCACCATTTCCCAGGCTTCGGGCAAATTGCCCGGCAGCGCCACTGCCCAATCCAGGCGGTTAATCCCAGCCTGTCGCAGAAACGGCAGCACCGTGTAAAAAGTAGTTTTGGGCTCGCCGCTGTTAACCAGCAGCGTCTTGCGGTGGTCTTGGGCTACCAGCACTGAGTCGCTGCCTGCCGCTAATACCGTCACTGACGAAGAAGTGCTGGTGTGGTACCACAGCGGCCCAGTCGCCACGACAAAAGCCACCAGCCCCACAATCCATTGCCGTTTGCGGCACCAGGGTTGTAGCCAGGCTAAAAATACCAGCCCATACAGGCCCAGCATTTGCACCAGAGAAATGTGACCCGTGGCAATGGAGTTGGCCGGTAGCCCCACCTCCCAGTTCACCAGCCCAATTAGCAGGTGAGTTGGCCAGTAGAGCGGCCACGCCAGCAGGCTACCCACCCCCGGCATCAGGGCTGCAACTACCGCACTAGCCATGCCGCCCAGGCTGATCAAAGTTACTAGGGGCGTCGTCACAATATTCAGAAGGATGCTGTAAACCGAGAGGGTGTTGAAGTAATACAGCTGCAGGGGAATCGTCCAAACGTAGGCGGCGATCGGCACAGCTACCAGAGCCGCCAGGTTGCTGGGCAGCCAGTCCAGCCGCTCTGTCAGCGGCGAAGCGGCTACCATCAGACCAAAGGTCGCCATCACGCTCAGGCGAAAGCCTACGCTGTCGATCCATAGCGGGTTCCAAACCAGCAGCAGCGTGACGGCTAGCAGCAGGCAGCCCAGCGGATTGACCTTGCGCTCCAGCGCTAGCCCCAGCAAAACGCCGCCCCCCATCAGCGCCGCCCGCATGACGCTGGGTTCTGCCCCGGCCAAGCCAACAAAGCTAAACAGGGCAAATACGCCTGCACCGACCTTAAATAAAGCAGGCTGGTTTTTTAGAAGTGCCATCAGCACGCCCAGCATCAACGACACCTGAAAGCCGGAGGCCGCTAAGGTATGCGCCATGCCCGCCTGCATGAAAGCATCTTGAAGGTCGTAGGGCAGGTTGACCGCTTGCCTGCCTAGCGCCATTGCGCTGACCAATGGCCCCGCAGGCGTGCCTAATCCAGCCTCTTGCGCCTTGGCAATCCGCTTTCTGAGCTGCCACAGCCGCCATCGGGGCGGCGGCCCTTTTTCCTGTGGCTGAATGCGTTGAGCTGTGAACCCGGCAAAGCTGCCGTTGTCTGCCAGGTAGCTCTTGAAATCAAAGCCGTTAGGATTTTTAGCCAGGCTAGGGGCGTAGAGACTGCCTTTAATCTCGACCTTCTGCCCCGGATACAGCGGCTCTGCCCTTTCCCAGGCTGCTGTTATATAGACCTTACCGCTCACGGCCTCTGGCTTACCAAAGGGGTTGCCTGCCTGATCAAGGGCGCGAACCTGATCTGCTTTGAGCCAAAATCGGCCCCGACCTGCCCGGTTTTGACGTGGCGTGTCCTGTACCGTGCCCCAGATTACCTGATCTGCTCCGGCCAGTTCTCCTCGGCTCAAGACTTGACTAACGTCGTTGAGAGCTGGGCTTGGCCACTGCCAGCAATAATTCCAGGTAGCGACCAGGGCCAGGAGAGTTGCAAGCAGCCAGGTTTGCGATTGCGGACCCAGCCGCCAGCGGCGCGGCAGCAGAATGGCAGCCAATCCTCCCAATCCCAGCAGGCCAATGCTGCTGATCACTGTTCCCGGTAGTGGATCGAGCCCGATGTGTCGTACCAGCAGACTTACAACAAACAGCCCAACACAGTAGGCCAGGCAGAGCAAAATCCCAGCAGTCGCAACCATTAATTTCCGTGATGCACCACTCCCAGAAAGCCCGGTGCTTCACCAAAAGTTTGTCAGCGTTATTACGGGATTTTGCTGGGTTGCAGCAGCACCTACCGTAGAACTCGCGAATCTTGTCCCAAAAGACAGGATTTAATAGAGCCTTCAGTGGGTTGGGTTTCGCAAAGCCCCATCTGCTTGAGCCAGTGAAGAGTCATTTAGATGAAGTGCTTAGGCGGAGTTTGGGCACCAGGATTGATTGGCTACTTTTTGGCCCACTGCTGCTTCATGCGCGCAATGCGCTCTAGCAGCGACTCATTCGACAGGCGAGAACTCAGGCGCTCGACCAGCAGCGGAAAGGCGAAAGGAGAAGGGCGCTTAGTTTCATTCCAGACCACGGATAGCTGATTGAGGCGGCTCAGGGTCTTGGCTAGCCGATGTGTCTCCAGCTGGTCTTGCAGGACTTCTCGTTCGGCCTGTTTTAGCAGCAGGTTATCGGGTTCGTATTTGCTAAAGACGTCATACATGAGAGAAGAGCTGACCTGCAGCTGACTGATGGTTTTGCGCGAGCCCGGATAGCCCTTAAACACCAAACCTGCCACCTGAGCCACGCCCCGAAACTTGCGCTGAACCAGTTCTGAGATGTTTAGGCTGGCTTTGATATCGTCTTCCAGACTGTCAAGGCTAAAAAACTCCTCTGAAAACAGTGATTTGTAGGGATAGTCTTTGGGGCCCAAGATCTCAAAGCCGTAGTCGTTGACGGAGATGGTAAAGGTTGCCTGCTTTTGTTTGGCAAAGCGATAGCTCCACAAAAAGCCCAGGCCCTCATGCACAAATCTGCCTTCGTAGGGAAAGACGTATAGGTGCTGGCCCTCACGGGTTTTGCAGGATTCAATCAGCAGCTCATCGGCTGTCGGCAGTGAGGAGAGGCGCTTTTGCGTTGCTAAAATTGGCTCAATACAGGCTAACTCTTCGTTAGATTTAGCCTGCTGCCGTACCCATTCCACTTCCTGCCGCAGATGACTGCTGAGGGTGTCTGAAATGGCTAGCTGTCCTCCGCTCCAAGTGGGTGTAACGGTTGATTTTCGCTGGGTGTTTTTGACATACACCACCATATCTTTCATCTGAAAAAACTCTAGCTGTCGCCCTGCAAAAAAGAAGACATCCCCTTTTTTTAACCGGGAGACAAAACTTTCTTCAACTGTGCCAATTTCCTTGCGGTTGGTGTAGACAATTCGAACTGCTGTGTTAGACGTGATGGTGCCAATGCCCATCCGATGCATTCGAGCTAGCTTGTCATCAGCTATCCGGTAAACGCCCGCCTCCAGCACCACTTTGCGGTAGTGGGGGTAGGCACTGAGACACTTGCCCCCTTTTTCAATGAAGTCGAGAATCCACTTAAATTCCTCGTCTTTCAACTTGCTATAGGACACGGTCTGCCGCAGGTTGCTCAAAACTGGCCCTGGCTCAAACCCATCTCCACAGGCCAAGGTTACTAGGTGCTGTACCAACACGTCGTAGGGCTTATTCTGGGGGCGGCGGGTTTCGATATCGCCGCGCTCTAGCCCTTGTCGAAAGGCCGAAATTTCTAGCAGCTCCAGCGCGTTGGTGGGCAGAAAAAACACCTCTGAGGTGCCCTCGGGAACGTGAGCCGAGCGGCCCGCCCGCTGTAATAGCCGCGCTAGGTTCTTGGCGCTGCCGATCTGCACTACGCGCTCTACGGGTTGAAAGTCTACGCCCAGGTCTAGGGAAGAGGTGCAGACGACCCACCGAATGTCCCCTCGCTTCACTCCGGCCTCGATCGCCTCCCGCTCTTTGACGTCGATAGAGCCGTGGTGCAGAGCAATCTTGTCAGAATGTTCTGGTAGGGCAAAGGCGAGGGCCTGAAACCAGCGCTCTGCCTGGTTGCGCGTGTTGGTAAAAATTAGCGTGGACTTTTCAATGTCGAGGGCATCTACCAGCGTCTCAAACATCCGCAGACCCAGGTGCCCGGCCCAGGGAAAGGTGTCTACCGAGTCGGGCAGAATGCTTTTGATGATCGTTTCTCGCTTCAGGTTTGACTGGATGATGACGGGTTTCGGCCCCAGTCCTACAGCAGTTTGGGCAGCTTCCTCCAGATTGCCCAGGGTGGCGGAGACGGCCCAAGTCTGCAGGTCGGGCCGGAGCGATCGCAAATAGCTCAAACACAGCTCTGTCTGAGTTCCCCGCTTGGAGCTCATCAGCTCGTGCCACTCATCTAAAATCACGCAGCGTAGGGCGTTAAACCGCTTGGCCCCGTCTTTGTAGGAGAGCATCACCGACAGCGATTCGGGAGTGGTGATGAGAATGTCGGGCAGGGTCTTGAGCTGGCGGGCCTTACGGGCAGAGCTGGTGTCGCCCGTGCGCGACTCTACCCTAAGGCCCCAGCCCATCTCCTCAATCGGTCGTCGAATCGACTGTTCGATGTCTCTGGATAGCGATCGCAACGGCGTAATATAGAGCAGCTGTAATCCTGTCCCCGGTGTTTCCAGCATGGCTGCAAGGGGGCCCATCACAGCAGCATAGGTTTTGCCTGATCCTGTCGGCACCTGGATAAGGCCGCTGCTGCCTGTCAGATAAGCCTGCCAAGTCTCCTGCTGAAACGCTAGCGGCTGCCAACCCTGCTGTGAGAACCAGTCGTAAATCGGTTGCAGGCTTTGAAACTGCGCCACAGAAATGCCTCCAGCCCATGCAATAGCCTATTAACGAGTGTAAAGGCTTTCGCAGGTATCCCTGGGTTTGGAGAAGCCGTGCGATCGCACCAACTGGGCGCGAAATGCGTTAAGACATTAGGGGTTTTGAGGCCACCCTCGGCTGGTTGGAAAAACCTTGGATGCACGATATTACAGGGCTTGACACTACTCGACAAAAGGTTATGAACGCACTGCTGACAAGAGTCCAAGAGAGCCTGCTAGATCTGGTAGGCGGAGCGGTTAAGCTGCTGCCAGCCATCCTGCTGGCGCTGATTATCCTGCTGATTACTCGCTACGCGGTACGGGGGGTCAATCAGGTTAGCAGACGGTTTGGCAGGCGTGTCCTAAAGAGCCGTTCCCTACAGCTTTTATTCAGCCAGGCCTGCCGTATTGGCACCTGGGTTCTGGGCGTTGTCATTGCTGCAGTTGTGGCGTTTCCCGATCTACGTTTAGGAGATTTGATTGGCCTGCTAGGGTTAGGGTCTGTCGCGATTGGCTTTGCTTTTCAAGACATTTTCAAGAATTTTCTAGCAGGCATTTTGCTGCTCATTGAGGAACCCTTTCAGCTAGGCGATCAAATTGTCGTCAATGACTATGAGGGCATCGTTGAATCGATCCAGATTCGCACGACTCACATTCTCAACTACACAGGGGAGCTGGTCGAAATTCCTAACTCTATCGTGTTTACTAATGCCGTACGAGTGCTCACAGCCAAGCAATGCCGCCGCACCGATTTGGACATTGGCGTAGACTACACAACACCTCTGCCGCTGGCTAAAGAGGCGTTTCTAGCCGTGCTCAATAGCGGCATTGAAGGGGTGCTAGAAGAACCCGCCCCAGAGGTGGATGTGGTTGGGTTTGGTGACAGCTCCATTGACTTTAAAGTGCGCTACTGGACCCGGCCTCAAATCGCCGACGTGCGACGAACTCGTTCGCGGGTGGCCATGGCGTTGAAGGAGGCGTGCGATCGCAATCAGATCAGCATCCCCTACCCCATCCGCACCGTACACTTCTTTGACCAGCGCAACTTTGAGGAGAGCAAGCCGCTTAACGGAGCTCGCCCTGAGCACCCGTAACCTGAGTAGCCATAATCCGAGCAACGATAAAAAGTGAGGGCGAAGCATTGCAGCAATGCTTCGCCCTTGAGTTAACTTACCTAAACAAGAAGTTAGTTCTGGGCAATCTGATTGACCGAGAAGGCAGAATCTACCCGCAGGTCTAACTGATTTGGGTTAATCACAACCACCGCGTTCTGAGAAGTGGCGTTGCCGCTGCCCGTAATCACCTGACCGATGACATTGCCAATATTTTGGTTCCCCAGCAGCGGCCCTAGAATGGACTGAGCTGCCGTCGTGACCAGTGCACCTTGTAGGGTGGATTGATTGACGTTTTGGGTGGCTGCAACGGGACTAGAAACAGCCCGAACTGGATAATTGTTGTTGCCAACCGTGAGCGAATCGGCCACAAACTGAGCTGCCGTAATGGATGAGCCCTGAATGTTAACCGGTACAATCCGGCCTTGAAGCGTGCTGCCTACCGGCACCAGCACTTGACCGGCAGCATTGCGAATAGGCTGGGCAACCTCCAGGGAAGCCGCAACCGTTTGGCCTGGGGCCACAATGATATCAACCTGATTGTTACCCGCGTTGGGATAGCGTACGCTGATTGGCGTTCCCGCCTCAACCCTCAAGCTAGAGTTTTGGTTAGTTGGGGTAGTCGGAGTAGTCGGGTTTGTCACTGTAGACGTCCCGGTGCCATAGCCGACAATGTATCTCGCGGTTTCTGAGTTGGCCTCTAGGGCGGGCAGTTTGCCCTGAGCGACTAGAGCCTGATAGACAAAGGCGGCAACCTCAGCTCGCGTAGCTGGCCGTTGTGGATTGAGCACGTTGGGCGTGGGGTAATTCACGACCATGTTGCGCTGGGTGGCGGCGGCTACGGCGTCTTGAGCATAGCGAGGCACCTCCCCCTCATCACGGTAAAGGCTTAGCGCCTCATTGACAGTGCCTTGGGGGCTAAAGTTTAGTCCGTTGGCCAGAGAAACCAGCGCCTGCACCCTGGGAATCTCCTGAGCCGGCTGGAATCTACCGTCGGGATAGCCCGACAAAAAGCCGCTGCTGTAGGCTCCAGAGATGACATCTCGGGCCCAGTAATTAGCAGCGACATCCGGGAAATTGGGGGCAGAACGGGTACCAGGCTGATCAAAAGCCTGCTCCACGATTGCCGCAAACTGCGCCCGAGTTACCGGCTGGTTGGGTTTAAAGGTGCCATCGGGAAATCCAGCAATGATGTTTTCCTGGGCTAGACGCTCGATGAAGGGGCGAGCCCAGTAGCCAAAGCTAACATCTGAAAAATTGGCTTGTTGGGCTGCAGCGGGGGTCGTTGTGACCAACGTGCTTGTCACCCCTGAAACAGTGCCAAGTGCGACTAAGGCCGCCCCACCCAGTTGCCATTTTGAAAATTGAAGCATACTCACGCGTCCTCAAATACCTGTCTTAGTAGTGTCGAAAGAGAGCCTGAAAAATAAGTAAACTCCAGATATCTCTCCTCAGTTCCTAATGTCTAAAGGTGAGAAATCTCAGGCCAATTAACACAGTCAAACGTCTAACTGGGGCGATATCAGCTAAGTTATTTTGCCCGACTCTAAGCTTATAGAAGTTTTTGGCGAAACAGCTTCATGCAAAGGGCTGATCATAACGACCAAAAGTAACAGAACTGTGTTCCCAGAAAACTTTGGCAACCTGTATAACGTGTGGATCCTAATTTATACGGCCTGTTTTTTCGAAAGCCGGAAGGTTTTCCGCAAACTCAATATGCGCTGGTTACTGTCTATAGGTTGCGGAGACCACCTGCTGCAAAGGCTTTTGAAAATTCATCTACCTCGTGTGATAGGGGCTGGATGAAGGTAAGTAATCTGCTTAAGGTTTACTTAACTTTTGTGTAGGTTCCTCTAGTTTTAATGCTAAGTTCGGCTGCGCTCATGAATACTAGTTTCTAAGGGACGAAATTTTTTAATCAAATATAAATTTATGTATCAGCAACGCGAGTCCACCTTGAGTGGCCAGCAGGAGATATCTCTCCAGCGGGCTATCAACCGCATTCGGCGCTCCCTTGATCTAAGTGCAATCTTAGAAACCACGGTAGAAGAAGTTCGGGCCTGCCTTGGCCTAGATCGCGTCATGCTCTACCAGTTTCATGCCGATGCCAGCGGTGAGGTGGTTGCTGAAACAATTCGCGATCGCTGCCTGCCGCCGTTGCTGGGACTTAATTTTCCAGCCGATGATATTCCCCTATGGGCGCGGGAGCTGTACCTCAAAGCTCGCCAGCGCTCAATCGTGAATGTACAGCAGCAGCAAATTGGTTTTAGCCCCCTACTCTGCCCTGAAAATGGTGAGCCGCTGGCAGTTGAAGATATTCACTATCGAACCGTTAGCCCTTGTCATGTTGACTACCTAACGGCAATGGGCGTACAGGCATCGCTTGTGGTGCCCATTTTGCATTACAACCTGCAGCAACAGCAGGTTGAGCCACAGCTGTGGGGTCTGCTGGTGTCGCACCATGCCAAACCACGTTCTTTTAAGGTGAAGGAGCTGCGCCTGGTGCAGCAGATTGCCGACCAGGCGGCGCTCTCCATTGCTCAGGCAACGCTGCTGATCCAGGCGCAGCGGCAGGCACAGCGCGAAGCGGCGCTCAACAAAATTACCAGCCTGCTTCACTCCCTACCCAAAATTCAGCTCCACGAGGCGTTGGAGGAAACAGTCAAGCTACTGCAGGGAGTCGGCGGGCGGCTGTACCTCAAGACTGATCATCACCTCTTTGCCCAGGTCTACACAGTCGGTAAGCAGCCAATTTTACTCACCCAGGATCACCTGTGCCCGGTGGAGCACCACCCGCTCTGGCAAAAGGCTTTTCACCCTGAGGGACCGAGCGATGGACTTGATGGGCCAGTCTCTGACCATTGCATTTGGGCCATTGATGACCTCACCCAGGCGGGTCCGCTCCAGCCTCTAGCTGAGGCATTCCAGCCGCAGCGTCTGCGCAGTTTGCTGGTTGTGCCACTGCAGTATAACCAGGTGCTGCTGGGTTACCTCAGTGTCTTTCGCCACGAAACAGAGACCAAGACCTGGTGGGCCGGTCGGTTTAACCCAGAGCAGGAGCAGCAGCAGCCGCGTCAGTCCTTTGCTGCCTGGTGCGAACTCAAGCGGGGCCAAATTCGCAGCTGGCAGTCCACGGAGATCGAGCTGGCCCAGGCCTTGCGGCGTCAGTTTTCAATGGCGATTCAGCACCACTCTCTATACGAGCAGGTGCAAACCCTCAACAGCAGCTTAGAACGGCAGGTGGAGCAGCGTACCGCTGAGCTGCAGCAGTCCCTAGAGTCGGCCCATCTGCTGCGGCAGGTAACCGATCAGATCCGCAGTACTCTCGACTATCAGCTGGTGCTGCGAACGATTGTGCGCGAGGTGCGATCGCTGCTCAACACCGACCGGGTAGTGATCTATAAGTTTGCCCGCAACTACCAGGGAACCGTGATTGTCGAAGATGTGCAGGAGGAGTGGATTTCGATCCTCCACGAAGTCTACGATGACGTTTGCTTTCCCCTGGAGTATGCTCTGCAGTACCGTGACCAAAATCGCGTAAGCGTCATCAATGACGTGCAGCGCTCGTCCTTGCATCCTTGCCATATTCAGTTTTTGCAGGGTCTACAGGTCAAGTCCAACCTGGTTGTCCCGATCCGTATTGGTAGCCAGCTCTGGGGCTTGCTAATCGCCCACGAATGCCGAGCCCCTCGGCAGTGGAAAGAAACCGAGATAGCGCTGCTGCAGCAGCTGGCTGAGCAGGCTGAGATTGCTATCAAGCAGGCAAAACTGTACGAACGCAGCTGCGTTAC